>JBIISH010000124.1:0-5599 GCA_044341115.1 Candidatus Nanopelagicales bacterium | reverse complement strand
ACCCATAGGCCCGGTGAGTGCATCAATCACCTGCTCCGCATTTACGCGATGCGGTTCAGTAGCCAACTTCACGAGGCTCAACATGTGATGAACGGCGGGCTCTGAACGCAACGGAATTTCATCACTCGCAACCACCCGCGGGACTGATGCAACCTGCAGGGCCCGATCGATCTGGGCCACCTGATCTGAAGTGCGCACCAGAACTGCCATCGAATCCCACGAGGCTCCCTCTTCGATGTGGGCACGTCGGATCTGATCTGCAACATGGGCTGCCATGGAGTTGGGGCTGTCATACACGCAGAGCCGAACAGGATTCTCTGCCTCAGTTGACGCGCACTTCGGTGAGCGGTGCAGAGCTACATCGGCCGCGGACAGGCCCGATAGCGGACGAGATCCCAAGATCGACGAGGCCACCGCTCTGATGGTGGGTCCGAATCGACGCGAGTGCGAGAGCACCACAACGGGTGCGAGGTCTCCGCCAGGTGCGCGGAATTGCGAACGAAAACCAAGTAGCCCACGCACATCAGCACCGCGAAATGCGTAGATCGCTTGATCGGGGTCGCCCACCGCAACGATCGAAGTTGCCGGACCAACGAGTGAGGCGAGGAGTTCTACCTGCAGTGGATCTGTGTCTTGGTACTCGTCAACAAAAATGGCCCGGTAGGTGCGATGCAACATCGATTGCACCTGAGGGTCGCGCGCCCGGATAACCGCTCGCCGAACCATTTCCGAATAGTCCATCACGTTCTCTAGGAGCATCACTTGCTCTTCTTGCTCGGCCAGTTGAGCTACCGCTACCCAAGCCGGCCGCTGGTGCTTGCGACCGCGGCGGGCCAACTCTTCTGGGGTAACACCCAACTCGCGCATGCGGGCAAGAAGTGCACGCACTTCATTCGCGAACCCGAGGGTGCCCACCGCCTCTGCAAGATCAGCCGGCCACTCCACATTGCCATCGATGACCGATCCAGTGATCAGTTCCTTAATGCGGGCATCTTCCTCAGCACCGGACATTAATCGCGGCGGATCTAGATATTCCTCGACCGAAGATGTGCTGCGCAAGAGACCGTAGGCGTACGAATGGAAGGTGGCCACCTCCGGGATCAATCCGCCACCAACCCTGGCCGCCACCCGATCACGAACCTCCCGAGCGGCTCGGCGACCGAAAGTCAGGACGAGCACCTGATCAGGGGAAACAGGTTCCACCGCATCGCACAACCGGGCAACTACTGCCTCAACGATCGTGGTGGTTTTGCCCGTTCCGGGGCCGGCCAGCACCAGAAGGGGACCACTCCGGTGATCCACAACCCGCTGCTGCTGGGCATCCAGGCTGGGAGCGACCGCGAGCGGCTCGGGTCGCATATCCAAGGCCCACTGCATAGGGCATGGATACCACCTAGGTGTGACACCATCAGCAGGTGACCAACGAGCCGGGGACTCATATCGAGTTCACCATCGCCGGCCCGGTCCCCGTCTTTGAGCCTGGACCGGCCCCACAGCCAAGCCCGACCGAGGTCGGAGCTCACGGCACGGTGATCATCGAGGACGGCTTCATCCCGCGCCGGGTTCGTCGTCCCCTAGATCTGGCCCGATTTGTGATTGCCGTAGCGGTAGCCGCGGGAACGGTCTTTTTGGGTTGGTTCTTCACCAGCACCACCGCTGGCCTCGATAGCGACATCGAATCGGGCGCCGCCCTGCTGCCTGGCTTTGTGGTTCTGGTCCTGAACATCATCGGCGGCATTGGCACCCTTGGATTGCCGATCGCAGTTGCGGTTTTTCTGCTCATTCGCGGGCGAGGGCGCCAGCTCTTTGACGCCTTTTTGGCCCTGCTGGTCACCGTCATTTTGCTCACGTTGCTGTCTATCGCGGTGTCCTCACTAGATAACCCGCGTCTACTCATCGCTCTGGCCGGATCCCTCGTCGGGACAAGCGCGGCAACCACACCCATGTTGGGTGGACTCGTCGCTTTTGTGACCGTCTCGCGCCTCATGGGCAGGCGACCCTGGAACGGTTTGAGCATCATCACCATCGGCTCATTGATCGCAGTGACCATTCTGAGTGCGGGCATTGCCCTCGCCGGTGTGGGTCTTTCCCTCGCTATCGGTTGGGCGATTGGGCTCCTCACGCGCTACGTCGCTGGCACTCCCACCACTCGTCCATCGGGAGTCGCCATTGCCACCGCGCTGGAGCAGGGCGGTTTTCCGGTCACGATGCTGCGCGCGATCGAATCCACTGAGCGAGGCCGCCGTTACCGTGCAACCACGAGGAACGACGCCACCCTTGATGTGACGGTTCTTGACCGCGACCTGGAAGGCGCTGGTCTAGTCCAGGCCTTCTGGACGGCTATTCGACTCCGTGAGGACTCAGGAACCGGTGCATTCAACATGCGTCGAGCACTCGACCAGGCCGCTTTGGTTGCGTATGCCGGTGAAACCGCTGGCGCTCCTCAACCTCGTCTGCTCATCGCATCGGAAATTGGACCGGACGCGTGCCTGCTTGGTTACCAGCGCATCAACGGCACCCCGCTCGCCGACCTTGACGACGTGTCCGATGCCGAACTGGAATCAGCATGGCGCGGACTGCGCACTTTGCACGAGCACCAAATCAGCCATCGAAGCGTGACTCCCCGAACATTTCTGCGAGCGACAGAGGGCGGGGTGTGGATCAAACAGAGCGATCAAGGATCAGTTGCGGCCAGTGACTTGGCGATGAGAATTGATATCGCAGAAATGCTCTGTTCAATGGCCCTGCTCACTGATGCCGAACGTGCCATTAAAACCGGTGCGCAGGTCCTAGGGTCGGCCACCCTCGCGCGGGCATTGCCTGCGTTGCAACCGGTAGCGCTCTCTCGGGGATTGCGCAAGGAAGTGCGGGCACGCAAGGGGCTACTGGTACAACTCCGCGATGGCTTGGTTGAGTTAACGCCAGGCGCAGACGTCGAGCAGATCCAACTCGAACGCATCAAGCCACGAACTTTGATCATGATCGTGGTTGGCACGATTGCCGGTTACGTTCTCATTTCCCAACTAGCATCCGTTGACCTCCCCGCATTGATCGCAAGTGCGAATTGGTGGTGGATGCTGGCCGCTGTCGCGTTTAGCCTCATCACATATCTCGGAGCAGCATGGTCTCTCTCCGGTTTTGTTCCCGAACAGATTCCACTGCATAGAACGATGCTGGCTCAGGTTGCCGGTGACTTTGCCACTTTGGTGTCACCGCCCACCATCGGCGCTATCGCGATCAACGTGCGCTTTCTGCAAAAGGCTGGGTTGCATCCGGCCCTTGCTGGCGCAAGCGTGGGCGTGGCCCAAGTCATGGCGTTTGTCATGCATATCGTGCTCCTTTTCGCTTTCGGTATCGCAGCAGGTACGCAGGCTGACCTCACGTTTGATCCGCCCATGATTGCCGTTATTGCTGTTTCAGCCGTTGCCGTGGCCGCACTGGCACTACTTGCAGTACCCGCTGTGCGCGCACAAATCTCCAAGCGGGTCGTTCCCTTGATTCGCGAGGTGGTACCGCGTCTTGTCACCATTGCCCAGCGCCCGGCCAAACTTGCAGAGGGGCTCGGCGGAATTCTGCTACTCAATCTCGCTTACATCGGAGTGCTCTACGCCAGTGTTGAGGCATTTGGCGGAGACATGAATATTGCAGTGGTAGCGGTGGTGTACCTCGCCGGTGCCACCATCGGACAGGCCGCACCTACTCCAGGTGGACTCGGCGCGGTCGAGGCCGCACTCGTAGCCGGCCTCACCGCCGGTGGACTCGATGCCGGGATTGCGGTCTCCGCTGTACTGCTGTACCGGCTCGTCACGTTCTGGATTCCCACCATCCCGGGCTACTGGGCCTTCAACTGGCTCACCAAGAAGGGGGCTCTCTAGCGCTACCCGCACGCGAGAAACTCGACCATCATTCGTCCCCCGTTTCATGACGAGAGTCGACGATTGGGTCAGCGAGGTGTCTGTGGATTCGGGAATGCTCGGGACAGCCTGATAATCGCGCACCGGTTCTTGAACCCCTGGCATTCGTATTGAACCCAGCGGCCCTGCAGTGCGTTGACGTCGACACGGAGCCCGAGCCTGGCGCAGGGGTTCTGGTGCTCGTCGGCCGATCACAATGAGGCCGTGCGGAGAGACGCTGAATCAGGATTCGCCGATAAACACGAAATGACTCTCGCTTCGGCATAGCCTTCATGCATGAGCGAAGTGACGATTACTGCCCTAGAGAACGGCCCCCTCGAGGTTTCCGGCATGAGTTGCGTGAAGAACGCCGCCGGCGAAACCCTCAAGGAGGGCGAGAAGCAATTCCTGTGCCGCTGCGGGCATTCGGCGAACAAGCCGTTCTGCGATGGTGCTCATAAGCGCGAAGGGTTTGTCGGCTGAGTTGTCCCCACCTTGGGTGAGCGTTCCTCTCATCCACAGCCGCCGAGAAGTACCTTCCCGTCGATAGCTCCACGTCCCACGATGAGCCATGCGCTCACCTAACGTTGATTTCGATCAATCCCCCCTAGAGGCTTCTCATCTAGGGGGGATTGATCTATTCTTATGAAGCCACTTCGCACCGCGCGGTTGCTCGTTCTACTGAGAATTCAGGGATGCGTCCTCGTGAGGCGACATGGCAGGCACGACGTCTACGCCTGCCCGTGCGGGAGACACCGGACAGCCGTGCCAACGTCGCACAGATCTGTCTCGCCCGGGGTTCTCCGGAACATCCAGGAAGACCTGAGCTGCATCACGAAGGGATGGCTGGGATGAAGACCTACACGGCGCACGCCACCAAAGAAGAACGCTGGTGGATCGTGCGCGTTGATGGTGTCGGGGTTACCCAGGCCAAGAATCTCCGCGAGGCTCATGTGATGGCCGCAGATCTCATCGAGGCTGTCACCGGTCTTCACGCATCCAAATTTGAGGTCAGCCTCAACACAGAACTCGCACCGATGTTGAAGCGGGAAGTCGAACAGGCACGGAAAGCGATCGATGCCCTCGAAATTCAGCAGGTGGAAACCGCTCGCAAGTCGCGGGATGTGGCACGCCGACTCGTGGAGGCCGGCGGTCTCTCAGGAGCCGATGCTGCAGTGGTGCTTGGGGTGTCTCCGCAGCGAGTGTCTCAACTCCTGCGCGCATGACAGTGGCCCGCGACTTTCATCGCGGGCCACTGTCATGAATTGCTAGTACGTGGGCTTGTCTGGCTCAATCTGACTAACCCAAGCATTGATCCCGCCGCCCACATGGATTGCATCGTTGAAGCCGGCACCCTTGAGCACCGCCAATGCCTCGGCTGACCTGCCACCAACTTTGCAGTGCAGCACGATCTGCTTGTCTGCGGGCAGTTTCTCAAGGGCCGATCCATCGAGGAACTCACCCTTCGGGATAAGAACTGCACCAGGGATCTGAACAATCTCCCACTCGACGGGTTCGCGCACATCGATCAGCATGAAGTCGCGCTCGCCAGCTTCTCGTTCGTCGAGCATTCGCTTGAGGTCTTGGACTGAGATTGTGGAATCACGAGCTGCCTCGGCGGCTGCATCAGAGATCACACCGCAGAACGCGTCGTAATCGATCAGCTCGGTGACGGTCGCATTTGGTCCGCACACAGCGCAGTTCGG
>JBIISH010000271.1:0-2934 GCA_044341115.1 Candidatus Nanopelagicales bacterium | reverse complement strand
CCAGTGATTTTCACCAAGGCGCTGGCCAACGCCGTGGGCTTGCCAGTGACCAGTGCCCCGCCACGGTCCGCGCCCAATTCCCGATAACGGGATAACCCGTTAATCAAGAGATATGAAATGAAATAGACGACGACGCTCACCACCATGATGACGATGAACATGACCGCTGCATTCTGGTTGCGGTTATCGCGCATCATCGATCCCCACATCATGCTGCGGGCCAAGAATCCAGCGACGATTGCGGTGAACGAGGCGATCGTCATGACCGTTACATCGCGGTGCGCCACATGTGAGAGCTCATGGGCGAGCACTCCTTCAAGTTCGTCGCGATCTAGACGCTTGAGCAGTCCGGTCGTGACCACGACAACTGCTCGCTTAGAGCTTCGACCCGTTGCAAATGCGTTGGGGGTGTCGTTATCTGCGATTCCCAAACGCGGTTTTTCCATATTGGCCATGACGCACAGCCGATCCACGATCGCGTGCAGCTGAGGAGCCTGTTCTGGAGTCACCACCACAGCATTCATCGACTTCATGGCGAGGGAATCTGAGAACCACCATTGGAAGAAGAGCATGCCGCCGCTGAGTCCTAAGACCAGCACTGCACTGAAGCCCAGGGAGAACAAGATTCCCGCGAGAATCACATAAATGAGTCCAAGGCCAAACATGGTGCCAAACATTCGGAACGAAAGGCCCCGATCTCTGCCATACCGCGTGCCAGTGGCCATGAGGTGCTACTGCTCCAACTCTGGCTTCTTCTCGGCGCCACCCAACTCTGCCCGCATCGAAGCGAGTTGTGCCTCTACTTCGGAGTCACTAGCCATGCGCTCCAACTCGACGGTGATCGAGTCCTTGGACATCCCAGAGACATCTTCAAGAGCACCCGAGGCCATGAGCTCATCAAGGGCTCCCGCGCGTGCCTGCATCTCGGCGGTCTTCTCCTCTGCGCGCTGCACAGCAAGGCCAACATCGCCAAGTTCGCTGGAGATACCTGCTACAGCCTCATTGATCTTGGTCTGCGCTTCAGCAGCTGAGTATGTGGCCTTGATGGTTTCCTTGCGGGTGCGGAAAGATTCAACACGGGTCTGCAGCTGCTGCGCAGCAACTGTCAACTTCTCCTCTTGCTCTTGAAGCTGAGCGAGTTGAATCTGCAGATCCTCAATCTGCTGGTGCAGCCCACTGCGACGAGTGAGCGCCTCCCGCGCAAGGTCTTCGCGGCCGGCGCCAAGAGCTGCCCGCGCCTGGCCCTCAAGTTTCACTTCTTGCTGGTTCAGACCCTGGATTTGCAGTTCTAAGCGCTTGCGACTGGTGGCAACGTCGGCCACTCCGCGGCGAACTTTCTGCAAAAGCTCGAGTTGCTTCTCATAGGAGTAATCCAGCGTCTGGCGCGGATCCTCCGCCTTGTTGAGCGCTGAATTTGCTTTCGACTTAAAAATCAAGGTGAAGCGCTGCCACAGACCCATGTCGAATTCCTTTGCTTTGCGCCAGCCCCGCGGCCGGCCCCTAACTCACCTTATGACGCCGGGCACCTCGGTGCAGAGCCGGACGCGAGCAAGTGCGCACCAGCCGGCTACGCTCGGTGATTATGTTCGGACGTAAAAGCAGTGAGGCACGGGCCCAGCCATCGGCCCCGGCCGATTCGGCTTCGGGCCACGAGCACGACCCGCAGGCTCCCAAGGGGCGCCCGACTCCCTCCCGCAAGGAGGCCGAGCAGGCTCGCAAGTCAACAATTCGCGCCCCCAAAGGCGGCAAAAGGACCAAAGAAGGCAAGAAAGCCGCCCGTGAGCGGGACCGCGAGGATCGCGCCCGCAGCCGCGCCGGGATGCTCGCAGGCGACGAGCGATACATGCCCGCAAGAGATCGTGGGCCGGCAAGAAAATTTGCCCGGGATTACGTCGATTCGCGCTTCACTCTTGCCGAGTACTTCATCTTCGTAGCCATTGGTGTCATCTTGCTCGGGTTTATCAACAACCCAGCGATTCAATGGTTCGTATCCATGGCTTTCTTCCTCTTCACCACACTGATCGTTCTCGATTTGATCATCATGCTCATTCAGTTGAACCGCAATGCGGCCAAAGAATTCCCGGAAAAGTCCGAACGCAAGGGCATCACCTTGTACGCGGCATTGCGGGTGTTGCAGTTCCGCCGGCTCCGGCTTCCTCCGCCACGGGTTACCCGACGCGGTCTGCCGGTAGTCCCGAAAAACAAGAAGTAGTGACCACCAGATCAGGAGAAGAAAATGGGCTGGACTTGGCAGTACTTGCACCTGGACGGCACTGAACTCCAAAAATTGCCGCCCTCGGCTGTTACCAGTTCGTTCCCTTCACAGGCCGACGCTGAATCGTGGGTCGGCGAGGCATACCAACAACTTCTTGACGACGGCGTGGATCAGGTGACTCTTTTCGAAGAAGAGCGCAAGGTCTACGGCCCGATGAGCCTCCATCCGACGACCTGAATGGACTAGGGTCGCACCCACAACTGAATCCACACGTATTCGATTTCCAGGGAAAGTCCGGTGAGATCCCGGCGCTGTCCCGCAACCGTATTCCTGCCGCGAGCAGGCGAGTCGGAGCACCTGGCGAGTACGAGCGGCTCCATCCGTCGAGGTAACGGGAGCGGAGCTCGAGTCACACACTCGACTTTGCCCCTCTTCGGTTTTTGTTCTACCGATGAGGGGTTTGCTATGTCGATTTGTGCGCGAGCGATGGTTCCGGAACTGCTCACTGAAAATTGAGGAACCATGCATTTACGCACTTCACTCAAGCGCGCATTCGTGCTTGCAACCGCCAGCGCGATTGCCGTCACCACCGTGGCCGCACTCCCCGCGCGGGCGGCACCATCAGCTACCACCGGGCTGTACGGATCGGCTGATCCAACCTATGACGGCGTAACGCGACAATCGCTCGCGATCATGGGTCAGCTGTCGAACGGCATCAC
>JBIISH010000123.1:0-5641 GCA_044341115.1 Candidatus Nanopelagicales bacterium | reverse complement strand
TTGATAGGCAAATGTAGACGGCATCAACGTTCGGATCATCGATCACGCTTTGGTAATCCGTGTATGCATTGACCGCGCCAGTTGCTTCGGCGCGATTCAGATCCCGAGCACCGGCCGCGTATAGCTTTGTGCCATGCGCGTTATGGATCGCAGCACCGGTTGCGGTTTTTACCAGCCACCCCGCGCCGAGCACTCCCCAGTTGACGTCGTTCATACCCGAATTTGCGGCGTTACCGGACGGCCAAGATCTAATGCCGACTGCTCTGCGGCCTCCATGATCGCCACGACGTTTCGGGACGATAGTGCGTTGACCTGCATGGGGGTCCCTTGAGACATGAAGTCTGCAAGTTCTTGATGGAACTCGAAAGGTGCAACCGCATCAAGTTCAATCTGGGTTGCGTTGCCATCTGTGTCGAACAGGAATATCCGGGCAGGAAGGTCTGCAACTGCGGGCTCTGCAGCGCTATCCCATTCGCCGACAATCGCGCCTGTGGATCCGAACACGTGGAATTTGGGTTTCCGTGCAGCGGATAGATCCGAGTGGGTGAATACGGCCTGCGTGCCATCCTTAAAGGTCACGGTGACGGTGGCGTGATCTGCATTGGTCACGTGATGCCACTGCCGCTTGTGGTTAACACCGCTCACATACTCAATTGGCTGATCGAACACATTGAGAATTTGATCGAGATAGTGCGAGCCCCAGTCAAAAATTGCTCCGCCCGATACCTCTGCGTTGGAGTGCCAGTAATCGCACGGGCGTGAGTAGCCGCCCACAAAACTGTCGTAGTGGAACACCTCTCCGATCGCGCCCTCATTGATTAAGCGACGCATCGTGACAAAATCGGGGTCGAATCTCCGGTTTTGGTAGACCACCAGAGTGAGGCTTTGCTCATTGGCGAGTGCGATCAATTCATCGCACTGCTCAACGTTCAGCGCCATCGGCTTTTCGAGCACGACGTTTATTCCGCGCGTTAAAGCAGCCTTGGCCCACTCGTAGTGGGAGTTCGGGGGAGTGGAAATGACAACGGCATCAATGAGCCCGGAGTCGAGCATCTCTGTGGCATCGATAAAAGTCGCGGCATGGGGTGCCAACTCGAGAGCTGCGGCAATTCGATCCGGGTTGGTGTCACAGACCGCGGTGAGCTCTAGCCCATCCGTTGCTGCGATAGCCAGATTGTGCTCGTGTCCGATAGCTCCGTAAGCAAGAAGTCCCATGCGCATTTGATGAAGGTTACTTCACTCCGAGTGCCTTCGCGATTTCACGACCGATCACTTCCTGACCGCGCACATTTGGATGGAAGCTTCCGCTGGTGAAGCCAGAGAAACCCGTGAAGCCAAAGACCCAGGATTTGTCTCCGGCGCAGACGCCGTGGCCTGACTCTGAGTCACCTGAAGCGCCCCAGATCCCGGCGATGGGATTCCAGCCCAACGCACCGGCAGTCCCAAAGATTGCGCCATTGAGCGTCCCGCTGCCGGTCGGTAACGCCAAACTTTGGCCGCGTGCGGACTGGTATTGGTACGGGTTGGGCGCGGTGGGCGTCAAAATTGTGTCTCGTGCCCACTGGAAATCAGCCTGGTTGATCGAGAGGTATGTGCAGGCTGCGCCGTTCGCTGCTCGGGTGATGTCGGGATACGGCATCGGCATCACGCTGGCCCCGGTGCTCATGCGCAGCCCTGGGCTGGTCGATCCATTGGCCAAGGTGCACGGTCCGCCAAAGCACGGCGCGATGCGGGCGTAGGCGGCGGGCAGTTCCCCAATTTTTGTCTGCAACCCAGTTTGCATGGTGGGAAATGAGGAGAGGGGAGGGATGGCTGCTTTGGCTGTGGGGCAGTTGACCGAAATCGCGCAGGTGGTGATGACCGATCCAAAGCCAACGTCGTTACCACCGATGGAAAGGGTCAAGACATCGATCCCGCGCGTTCCAATGAGTGAGCGAACCTGTTCGATCTGACTGGCGGCCGCACCGGCGGAGGGTTGGGCTCCGAGGATTCCTCTGTCGACAGTGGCACCACTGCACGCAACATAAACAAGAGTCACCGATGTGCGTGGCGATGACTGTTCCAACTCGAGAGCTGCTTGCGCGGGGCCACCTCTCGCGCTTCGGTTGCACCCGTCTTGATCCCAGTAGGGAGTAAATGCTCCGCCACCGTTGATCCAGGCTTCGACGTTGCGTGGGTTTCCCTCACCCGATGCATACGAGTCTCCCATCACCACCATGAGTAGATTTTTTACGTTGGCCGCAATGGTTGATTGAGCTTTGGCTTTTCCGGATCGAACAATCAGTGTGAACTCGTGCGCACCCTCAGGCAGCACAACTCCGGTACGACACGTTTTTTTCGTGAGCTTCCGACTGTTCGTGGTCGAGACCACAAGCCCATCGCGCTTAATCTGCCATGCATAGTCGGTGCCCTGTGATGCGCATGCATTGAGTTGAACCGGGTAACCCTTGGGGTCTAGGTACCAGGAAAGCACCCCATCAATAAGGCGTTCATTCGGTTGGGCCACGAAGTTTCCGGCGCCAACAAAATTCGGTGACGGCTGGGAACTCAATACACCGGTGCGGGGCACTCCGCCATCGCCATCGATGAAGCCGTCGCCGTTTGCATCCTTTGCTTGCGGCACCATGGACCAGGAGCCTTTGGCCACCGGTTGGTCGGGCGCGGCAACTGCGGGCAGCGCCACGGTCACAAGGACCAGGCTCAAGGTGGCTACGGCGGCGGAGCGGAACTTCATTCACCCAAGGTAAACCACAGGTGGTCGACGCTTCTAGGCTTCTACACTTCCTCGCCAGCGCCAGCGCCAAGAAAGGGACAGTGCCGGCAACCTCGATTGCAGCAGGTGCCCCGCTTCATGTGGGTTTCTGCGGTGATGGCGAAAAGACCGGTAACGGGATCGATATAGCCGGCTTGACCCAACGCGATGGCTGCGCTGTGCGCGGCGATGATGCGCTCGTAGTTCGGGTTTCGCCGTGAGAGCCGCTCTGGATGGGGAGTGAGCGGATCCTGACGCACTTGATCGCTCACGCCCTGAATCTACCTACCTCGACGAGACGGCGCTCGGGGTGCGAACTACTCGTGCAATGTCAGTTCGATGTTGGTCGGTGCGGCTGGATCGCGTCGATTGGGATTTGACCGAACTTGCCCTTTTGGTAATCGTCGAAAGCTTCCATCACTTCAGCCTTGGTGCTCATGACGAACGGGCCGTACTGGAAAACCGGCTCGCGCAGCGGGAGCCCGCCGATCAAGAACACGTCGAGTGCGGGTGAGCGGGACTCCTGCGCTTCTGCTGCCTGCAGCACGATGGTGTCGCCATCGACCAATACCGCCATCTGACCGGTTTTGATGGGCTGAGCTTGCACTCCAACGGTTCCTGTGCCCGAAAGCACATAGGCGAGCGCGTTGAAGTCTTTGCGCCAAGGAATCTCAACTCGAGCCCCTGGAGCAAGGGTCACATGGGTGATGGCGAGGGGGGTGTGCGAAATGCCCGGGCCGCTGAAACCGTTGATCTCACCGGCGAGCACGCGGACGAGTGCGCCACCATCGGTGCTGGTGACCATGGAGCAATCAAGGCCCTGCAGATCTTGGTACTGGGGAGCGATGCGCTTCTTGGCCTTGGGCAGGTTGATCCACAGTTGCACGCCGTGGAAGAGGCCACCTGATTCAACGAGCTTCTCGGGAGGGGTTTCGATATGAAGAATTCCGTCACCCGCGGTCATGTATTGGGTGCCACCTTCAAGGATGATGCCGCCACCACCGTGTGAATCCTGGTGCAGGAATTGACCGTCCATCAGGTAGGTGAAGGTCTCGAAGCCGCGGTGCGGGTGCCATGGGGTGCCTTTGGGCTCACCGGGTGCGTATTCCACTTCACCCATTTGGTCCATGTGGATGAAGGGATCGAGATCTTCGGGGGCAATGCCCGCGAACGCGCGGCGTACCGGGAAACCTTCACCTTCATGGCCCTGCGGTGCTGTGGTGATGGTCTTCACCTTGCGAGGACGTGCCTCAACGGGCACGGTCAGTCGGGGCAGGGTCAGGGTGTCGGCGGTCACGGCGGGCATGACGTTCTCCTTTAGCTCATGTACTCGATGTGAAAGTAGTTTAGCGTTCAACTAAAAAGTCTGCAAGCGGGAAAGATGCAAATTTTTCGGGTTGGTCCTTACTGCGAGGAATTCGCAGGTGCATCAGCCGGATTTGCTCCAACTGCCCGCCACTGTTAATTTCTGCGCAACATCCAGAGCGACTGAGAGATCTGGCTCTTTGACGTCGCAGCAACCTCATCGCAGGTGCTAACGCCAGAACCGATGTCGAGGAGTAAGTCATGGGTTCACCGCACGCTCACCTGGTCAACAGGTTCACCTCTTGCTTGGTAACGGACTTTGTTCGGACTGCCAGCGCGCTCTGTATGCGCTGACCAACCCGTTCACCGCACCACCAGTCTGCGCGGATTGCTCAATCCGCCCCGTTCATCACGCAAAGGCCACGATGTCAATTTCATCTCCTGCACGCACTGACCTATCAGAGTTAGCACCAGCCCCGGTGCTCTTGGAGTCGGTCACCAAATCCTTCACATCAAAGTCAACCCCTGGCGGTCGCGTAGATGTTCTCGAAGACATCAACCTGTCCATCCCGCCGGGTGAGATCGTTGCGATCCTCGGCCCAAGCGGTTGTGGCAAATCAACACTGCTGCGGCTCGTAGCTGGACTCGAGAGCCCCACTTCAGGAGTGGTCAAAGTTGATGGCCACGAAGTCACCGGAATCGATGCCCGATGTTCGGTTGTCTTTCAAGAGCCGCGCCTGCTCCCATGGCGGTCGATCTCCGGCAACGTCAAGCTCGGCATTCGTGATCGCAGTGGCGCTCAAGAAATCGACCAATGGCTTGAACTCGTCGGCTTATCGGGTTTTGGGGACTATTTGCCTAAGCAAATTTCAGGTGGCATGGCCCAACGCACGGCACTAGCGCGCGCCCTGATCGGCCATCCGGGCGTTCTCTTGCTCGATGAACCCTTTGCCGCCCTCGATGCGCTCACCCGAATGCAAATGCAGGATCTGCTCGTCGACGTGGCATCGCGCCTCGGCACGACAGTCCTGCTGGTCACACACGACGTAGATGAGGCGCTGTACCTCGCTGACCGAGTGATCGTGCTTGGTAACAGGGGTGAAGGCATCGCAGAAGTCATCGAGGTAGGAATTGCCCGGCCGCGTGATCGCAGCAACCCTGCACTCGCTCCACTTCGGGGAGAACTCCTACGCCGCTTTGGAATCCACACCTGAGCCAGACAACTTTCAATTCATCCAACAACAACACAGACAGGACAAGAAAATGCGAAACATCAACACCAAGAACGCAGTGGGAACACTTGCCGGAGCACTTGCGCTTGGGCTCGCACTGAGTGCTTGCGCAAGTGGTGAAGGCCCAACCGAAAGTGACTCCGCAGCGGGAGCTTCTCGCCTGGGGATCGACTATGCCTACTGGAACCCGTTGAGCCTCGTGGTGCGTGATCAGGCTTGCCTCGAAGATGCACTCACCGATCAGGGCGTCTCCGTTGAATGGGTGCTCTCCTCGGGCAGTAACAAGGCGAATGAGAACCTCAACGCGGAAGTGATCGATATCGGATCGACCGCCGGGGTCGCCTCCTTCGTA
>JBIISH010000265.1:0-3055 GCA_044341115.1 Candidatus Nanopelagicales bacterium | reverse complement strand
CAGATCAAGTCAAAGTTTTCAAAGTGGACCCACGTGTGTACCAACTTGCTGTCGATCACTTCGATCAACCAGCCTCAGAGATCCTGTTGGCTTCTGCCAACCAGTGGGATGCGATTGGCGCTCGATGGTTCGGATTTTCGAGCATATGGGTTAACCGGAATGGCACTGCGCCCGAAGAGTTGGGAGTGGAGCCGTCATACGTGGTCAATGATTTACGAGGCGTGATGGACCTGGTTCGCGCGAACTTTGATCCTCAGTAACAATGGCTTCATGAGCAACGCTGAATCGATCTACGATCTTGATTTTGTGAACAATCACGGCGAGACAGTGAAGATGGCTGATTTCGCTGGCCGACCGGTGCTTGTGGTCAATACTGCGAGCAAGTGCGGGTTCACCCCGCAGTACGACGGTCTGCAGAAGTTGCATGAAGAGTTTGCCGATCAGGGCTTAGTAGTACTCGGTTTCCCGTGCGACCAGTTCGCCCATCAAGAGCCCGGCAGTGACGCCGACATTGAGCAGTTCTGCCAGGTAAATCACGGCGTGACGTTTCCGCTATCGACCAAGATCGACGTCAATGGCAAGAAGACGCACCCGATTTTCACTTTCCTGAAAGAGCACTCGAGTGGACTGTTGGGTTCTTCGGTGAAGTGGAACTTCACGAAGTTCCTCGTTGCTCCCGATGGCAAAACGGTGAAGCGCTATGCACCCAAGACCGCACCGAGTGCGATTGCGGGAGATGTGCAGGTGCTGCTCGCTCAGCCGTAGCGCTATTTGGCGCCTCTGTTTGTTGCGTAGACGAAAGCAGCCAGGGCCAGTACGAGAGCTCCAGAGCCGACACCTGCTAACAACACGTCATAACTTGACTGGTTATCAACGAGTTGGCCCAAGAAGACCACGGCGATGATGGTGACCACCACACCGATCAGCTTGTTCTTCAAATCGTCAAGGTTGTTGGTGACGAGCCACTTGGGCAGGGTTATCTCAGAGTCGACAAAAAGTTCATAAAGTCCGTAACCGATCACGAGCAGCACCGTTGCCAGCAGCAGGGTGTCGACGGCCGTGAGAATGCCCACCACTGTGTCTTTCAGTGGCGCGTTGGTATTTGCAATTTTCAAGATCGAAGTTACGACTTCCCAGACGCCGATCAGCATGAGGGCGATAGCGCCCAGAATCGAGCCAATCACCGGCAGGATGACTATGTAGCGCGAGAGTTCAAGGATGCGTCGCATGGGCTCAAGGTAGTGGTGGAGAATGCGTGAGTGCCCAACCGCCTCGCCGCGGTTCCACGATTCTTACTTGCAGCAGCACGCCGCGGAGTTGCCGAGGTCTCTCGTTGCCACTCTGGTCGCTGGCCCATGCCTTCGACTCTCGTCACTGATTTGCGAGCCGAGCCTGAAATTTCACGAAGCACTGGGAGGCATCGTCGTAGACGTTCGAACGCGACATGTTGACCGCCATCCTAGAATTGAGATGAGTCAGCCCAGTGCCTTGCGCAGGCGGCGTACACTCTGCTCTAACTCGCTGAGGGTCGCGCCGACGCTGTCCCCCTGCTCGTGATGGAGTCCTGCGAGTACCCAACCTCGCAGCAACGTGGACACGGGAATCCCCTCCGCGGAAGCAAGTGCGGAGATTGCGTTGGCATCCTTCCGGGTCAGGCGGAGGGCAACCGTCGTCGTGTCGTGCAGGGCCCGGTACTCCGCTCCTTCGGGGACGGGCTCACGGGCGAGTCTGCCCGAGTCAGCCTGGATTGCCCTAACTTCGGCAGCTATTCTCTTGCGACTCATCTGTCCATCCCCTCGATGTATCTACGCTGGTGGCTCATGTTCGCTCGCCAAGCGCTGGCTGCGACAAGTTGGTCCTCGTCTCTCACCAAAATCAAGACCAGGATGGCTCCGGCGCCGGACGAGTATCCGATCACCCTGATCGACCTCCCGCTGCGGCTGGCTGGGTCGGGGTCGACCACAAGCGCTGACGGGTCCTCCCAGGCCTGCATGGCCCACGAGGGCAGAACGCGATGCCTAAGCCACATGTGTTGCTCCGCATCGGACCAATTGACATCCCGAGTCACACCTCCTGTTTACAAGTGTAAACGAATCCTTTCCATCGTGGCGGGCGGTCCTGTGGAGGCCGCAGTGCGAAAGGCGCGTAGCTGTGGAAAGTTGAGCCGGTCCCGGCCACGACGGTGGCCTAGGCGTGCGGGCGCCAGGTGGGAGAGGATGAGGAGTGCCCAACCGCCTCGCCGATGCGACTAGCCCGTACCTGCAGCAGCATGCTGACAACCCCGTTGATTGGTGGGAGTGGTCCGATGAGGCGTTCGCTGAAGCCCGCACGAGAAATGTGCCGGTATTCCTGAGCATCGGCTACTCGGCCTGCCATTGGTGCCATGTGATGGCCCACGAATCATTTGAGAACCCGCAGATTGCCGCGCTGCTCAATGAGCACTTCGTCTCGATCAAGGTTGATCGGGAGGAGCGCCCCGATATCGACTCCGTGTACATGGAGGCCACGGTCGCAATGACCGGGCACGGCGGTTGGCCGATGAGCGTTTTCCTGGACCATGAGGGCCGCCCGTTCTATACCGGCACGTATTTTCCACCGACCCCGCACCACGGGATGCCCTCGTTCCCCGAACTTTTGATGTCGATTAGCAATACGTGGACCACCAAGCGCGAGAGTGTTGAGGCGGCCGGGCAGCGGATCATTGATGCGCTCTCATCGCGGGCAATGGCGTCCTCCGGTGATGGCCTGCCAACGCCAGAAGATTTAACGCGTGCAATCAATTCACTGAGCGCCGATTACGACCCTCGCTGGGGTGGTTTTGGCGGCGCGCCAAAATTCCCACCGTCAATGTTGCTCGAGTTCTTGCTGCGCTACTCGGCAACTAATGAGGGTGAATATGGAAGGCGTGCGCTCGCGATGGCAGAGGGCACTCTCGAAGCGATGGCCCGCGGTGGTCTTTACGATCAATTAGGTGGCGGCTTTGCTCGTTACTCCGTCGACGCCGAGTGGGTAGTTCCGCACTTTGAAAAAATGCTCTACGACAACGCGTTGTTAC
>JBIISH010000297.1:0-2581 GCA_044341115.1 Candidatus Nanopelagicales bacterium | reverse complement strand
CGTATATGCGCATTGGTGGCGCCAAACAAACTCGGCACTTGCTGCGCGGGTGGTGCGCGAAACCGCGGCGTTCATGATCCGCGATCTCACAACCCCCCAGGGGGCTTTCGCATCCGCTCTCGACGCTGACAGTGAGGGTGTTGAAGGAAAGTTCTATGCGTGGACCCCGGCTGAGCTCATTGAAGTTTTAGGTTACGACGACGGAACGTGGGCTGCTGAACTTCTCACGGTGACCGGCTCCGGAACTTTCGAGCACGGCACCTCTACCCTGCAGCTGCTGGTCGATCCGGACGATTGGGATCGCTGGTATCGGGTACGCGATGCACTGTGGCTGGCGAGAGAAGAACGAGTGCATCCGGGGCGCGATGACAAGGTCGTGGCTTCTTGGAATGGTGTGGCAATCGCGGCGCTAGCCGAGGCCGGTGCACTTTTCAATGAACCGTCGTGGGTGGATGCTGCTGTCACAGCTGCGGATCTGATCATCTCGGTTCATCTCGGAGCTGACGACGATGATCGCCTATGCCGAACATCGCGAGATGGTAGACCGGGCAACAACGTGGGTGTTCTCGATGATTACGGAAGCGTTGCCGAGGGTCTACTCGCTGTGTATTTCGTTACCGGAGAGGCCGAATGGCTGGTTTTCGCCGGCATGTTGCTTGACGTAGCCGTTTCACATTTCTCTGATGGTGATGGCGGATTCTTTGACACGGCCGACGACGCCCCGGCATTAGTGCGCAGGCCCCGCGATCCGGCTGACAACGCGGAGCCTTCTGGCTGGTTCGCAGTGGCAAATGCGCTGGTTACGTATGCAGCCATCACCGAATCGATGGAGCACCGGGCGCGTGCGATGCAGGCGCTGGCGATCACTACGCCTCTCGTTGAGCGGGCCCCTCGGGCGATTGGTTGGGGCCTTGTTGCGCTCACGGCACTGGCAGATGGCCCAGCCGAAGTCACTATCGCTGGCGATGACGTTGATGCCCTCACGCGAGCCGTCTGGCACTCGAGTGCACCCGGCGCGGTGATTCGCTACGGGGATCCTGGCGGCCAGGGTCAGGCCATGGTCTGCCGACACTTCGCCTGCCAATTGCCCACGGATGACCCCGCAGTGGTTTCTGCCCATCTCTCAGGCGGACGGGAGTAACCTTCCCTCGTGGCTGTCCGAGACCTGCTCTACGGGATCTATGAACGATCCCTCAAGACGCAAATCCCGGTGGATCGTCGTCCGCGGCACGTGGGTGTGATTCTGGATGGCAACCGCCGGTGGGCATCGATGCAAGGATCCACGTCGTCCGTAGGTCATCGCGCTGGCGCTGCCAAGATTGTCGAGTTTCTTGGTTGGTGCGATGAAGCCGATGTTGAAGTAGTGACGCTGTGGCTTCTTTCCACGGACAACTTGAATCGTCCGCAACCTGAACTTGATGCGTTGATGTCCATTATTGAAGAGACCGTCACCGGTTTGGTGGGCCAGGGCAAATGGCGATTGCATCCGGTAGGAGCTTTGGATCTCCTTCCCGATCGGACGGCCCGACTGCTTAAGGAAGCAGCTGAGGCAACCGCGAACATCGACGGATCACTGGTGAACGTTGCCGTCGGTTACGGCGGCCGCCGGGAAGTTGTCGATGCAGTGCGATCGCTGCTCTCCGAACATGCCACGCAAGGCACCACACTCGATGAGCTCGCTGCCCTTCTCGACGTTGAGCACATTGCCGAGCATCTGTACACGCGCGGACAGCCCGATCCAGATCTAGTGATCCGAACTTCGGGTGAGCAGCGCCTTTCTGGTTTTTTGATGTGGCAGAGCGCGCATTCAGAGTTTTATTTCTGCGAAGCGTTCTGGCCGGATTTTCGGCACGTGGATTTTCTGCGGGCTATGCGCGCTTATGCCGAACGGCAGCGTCGTTTCGGCAACTGAACGTTGATCCAATGTTCATCCATTTGGTACACCCCCCGGCCGGCGTGTCGAGAGGGGTTGGTGTGGGCTCAGTCCTAGTTTGAGGCAAGAGATCCTGCCGGTGCCCAGCTACCAGGAGGCCACGTGCCACGTCGTTCTGCGCGGAAAACCTACGTCCTCGATACTTCGGTACTGCTCTCCGATCCGGGAGCACTGCGCCGGTTCGAAGAACACGATGTGGTGATCCCCGTGGTGGTGGTCAGTGAACTTGAGGCAAAACGCAGTCATCCTGAACTGGGATATTTCGCGAGGCAGGCGTTGCGGGCTCTTGATGATCTGCGGATTGAGCATGGCCGGCTAGATCAACCGATGTCGAGTGGACCGGCTGGCGGGACGTTGCGGGTCGAGCTCAACCATACGGATGTATCGGTTCTGCCGAGCGGGCTCCGACTCGGAGACAACGACACCCGGATACTCGCGGTTGCACGCAGTTTGTCTGATGAGGGCAACGACGTCGTGCTCGTCAGCAAAGACCTCCCGATGCGCGTGAAGGCATCATCGGTAGGCCTGATCGCTGATGAGTACCGTGCGGAGTTGGTGGTCGAGTCGGGTTTCACCGGAATGTCAGAACTCGAAGTGTCGGTGGAGTCGATCGATGCGCTCTTTGATGACCTCGTCATTGATCTCGAT
>JBIISH010000120.1:0-5704 GCA_044341115.1 Candidatus Nanopelagicales bacterium | reverse complement strand
AGCTGCCTTTGCGATCGTGCCACCGGCGGGCACCGTGGTCGCAGTTGATCACCAACAGGAAATGCTCGACGCATTTGCAGCTGCTGCCACAGCCCGCGGAGTCACCCATCATGAAATTCTGGGGGACTGGCCCGATGTTGCAGACGAAACGCCGATCTGTGATGTGGTGGTGTGTCATCACGTCGCCTACAACGTGGCCGACATCGTGCCGTTTTTGACAGAGTTGAACGATCACGCCCGAAGCCGCGTAGTGCTTGAGATTCCAATGACCCATCCGCTGAGCAATATGAACGCATTATGGAAGCACTTCTGGGATCTTGGTCGTCCAACGTCACCCACAGCGAATGATCTGCACGCGATTGCTCTCGCTGCGGGCTTTGCTGCGCATCTTGAGGTGTGGACGGATGAAACGTGGGGAAACCGCGTTTCGATGCCAGAGGCTGATCGGATCAAGTACGCCAGAATCCGGCTCTGCCTCACGGAGGATCGCGATGCTGAGGTTGCCGCGGCGCTACTCGATCAACAAGATGCGACCCCGCGTCAGGTGGCAACGTTGTGGTGGGATGTCACGCCTGCGTGAGAGAACTCGAGCGTCCAGGACCTAGATTGTGACTGTGACCTACAACGTTGACCGCCTGCGGGCGCGCATGCCAGCCCTTGAATCCGGTACTGCATTCTTCGATGGTCCAGGGGGTACCCAAACACCCGACATCGTTGCCGACGTGATTGCCTCTGCAATGAAGGGCGAACTCGCTAATCGTGCTCGTGAAACGCAGGCGGGGCGCAATGCCGACGACATCGTTGTTGCGGCTCGCCAGGCAATGGCCGATCTACTAGGAGCGGATCCGCGCGGCATCGTCTTTGACCGCAGCATGACTTCTGTTGCATTCATGGTCGCTCGAACGCTGTCAAAGGATTGGTCACCCGGCGATGAGATCATCGTGAGCCGGCTTGATCATGATGGCGACGTACGCCCATGGGTCACCTACGCCGAGAAGGCGGGTGCAACCGTCAGATGGATTGACTTTGATCCCAAGACTGGCGAGATCAGTCTTGAGCAGGTGCGTTCCCTGGTCAACGTAAACACCCGTGTGCTTGCCATCACAGGTGCATCGAACGTGATTGGCACCAGGCCTCCACTGGCGGCAATCGGTGAGATCGTGCACGCGAGCAATGCGCTGTTCTTTGTCGATGGAGTGCACCTCACCGCGCACGCGTTCATTGACATTGAAGCTATCGGTGCAGATTTCTACGCATGCAGCCCGTACAAGTTCCTCGGCCCACACATCGGTGTGCTCGCTGCATCACCAGCCCTCCTTGAGTCGATGCATCCCGACAAATTGAAACCCAGCACCGAAGATGTGCCGGAGAGATTCGAGTTGGGCACGTTGCCCTATGAATTACTCGCTGGCGTGGTTGCTGCCGTAGACGTGCTCGCTGATTTGGTTCCCGGCGATGAAACCACGATGTCCCGTCGTGCTCGAATCGA
Organism: Candidatus Nanopelagicales bacterium; assembly: GCA_044341115.1. Lineage (GTDB taxonomy): Bacteria > Actinomycetota > Actinomycetes > S36-B12 > S36-B12 > CAIXFB01. Next base: position 4,215 of record JBIISH010000120.1, on the reverse strand, counting down.
ACGTTCGATGAACTCTTTGGAGACCTATGAGGAGGGCCTGCATGCCCAGCTTCGCGAGGGATTAGCACTTATCCCTGGTGTGCGCTTGTACTCCCAAGCTCATCACCGCACCCCCACTGAGTTCTTCACTTTCGATGGTCATGACTCTGCTGCCGTGTCCTTTGAACTTGCCCGACGAGGCATCAATGTGCCCGCCGGCTCCTTTTACGGCATCGAGCCGTGCGAGTGCCTGGGTCTTGGCAAAGCCGGTGCAATCCGAGCTGGATTGGCTCCGTACTCGTCCAGCGGTGATGTTGAGCGACTCCTTGAGGCGCTGTCTGACATCGTTGGTGTGTAGCGGAGAATGCGCTTATGACTGTTTCGCGCTACCGCACAACTCCATGGGTGCTCATCATCGGTGGATTGATTGGTTGGATCGCTTCTTTCCAGCTCACCATGGACAAGATCGCGGTCCTCTCTGACCCGAACTACTCACCCGCCTGCGATATCAACCCGGTGTTGTCGTGTGGTTCGGTCATTGTTACCGAACAAGCCTCGGTCTTTGGTTTTCCTAATCCGATCATTGGACTCGGTGGTTTCGCCGTCGTTGTCACCATCGGTGTTCTTCTGGCATCAAAGGTGCAGATCCCACGATGGATCTGGTTGGGCCTCAATGTTGGGGCAATTGCCGGCATGGGTTTTGTGGTCTGGCTCGTATCGCAAAGCCTTTACTCCATCGGTGCTTTGTGCCCGTGGTGCATGGTCGTGTGGACCGTGACCATCGCTATCTTCTGGATTGTCACAGCAGAGAATGCGGCATCGGCCCGCTTCAGTAAAGGTGACACCCCTGGCGCGATCGCAGACACGATCGCAGCTTTGCGCTGGGTGTTGATCGGCGCGAGTTACTTGATCGTCGTTGGCCTGATATTCATTCGGTGGATGGATTTCTGGTTGGGCAATTCGCCGATCTAGCGTTCTGCCGCTTGGTGTTGCTCAATACCGTCAAGTTCTTCTTTTGCCCATTCCGAGTGCTCACGTTGCGCCCACCGCACGCTGGCTGAACCCGTACGCATTGAGCGACGAGCTTCTACGTCGTTCATGGCCATCCAGGTGTGCCCTGCAACAACAGCGACGATGGCAAAAGTCAGCCAGTCATGCACAAATGTCGCACCGGTCCGGATGTCATCGGTGAAGAACGAGTTTTGCCACATGATCAATCCGGTAACGAACATGACGATGATCGAGCCAAGAGTGAAGGCCGCGTTGAGTTTTTGGCCCGCATTGAATTTTCCGACCGGAATCGAGCCGGATCGGCGCTGACGAGAACGTAACCACTTCCAGTCATCTGAGCTGAAACGGTTGAGCGTCGTGGCGTCGTTCCGAAATGCCTTGAGGAATACGGCAGCGATGATCGGGATGGGCAACAGCAAGCCGGAGATAATGTGCACGTTTCGCAGAATCGGGCGGTTACCCACGATGGCGCTGATGTCGGGAATATAGAGAGCTGCGGCTGTACCGATCAGGATCATCGTCAAGATCGCGGTGGTGCGATGGGTCCAACGCTCTCCGCGGGTGAAGCGCTCGAGGCGCAATTCAGGCGATATCTCAGGCGATGGGTTCGTCGTTTCGTCCATTCGATGCCCCCACCCATGCGTCAATGTCGTAGCCGCGCTCTTCCCAGTAACCGGGCACCACTGCGTCGACCACTTCTATTCCAGACATCCACTTCAAAGATTTGTATCCGTACATCGGTGCAACGTAAAGCCGAATCGGACCGCCGTGTTCTCGTGTTACCGGCTTACCCCACATCTGGTTTGCCACTAACACGTCGGGCCGCAGGGCCTGTTCCATCGTGAGTGATTCGGTGTACGCGCCGTCGAAGGAGTAAAAGCGCAGCGCACTTGATTCAAGATCGGCACCCGCTGCTGCAAGCACATCGCTGAGCAGCACACCGGTCCACGGGACATCGTCGACCCTCCACCCAGTGACGCATTGAAAATCTTTGGTCATCTGGGTCTGGGGAAGCTCAGCGATGTCTGACAAAGACAGCGAGAGCGGATTTGTCACGTTGCCGTTGACGCCGAGTCGATACACATCCGGGTCAACTCCGGGATAGTTGTTGGTGACGGTGTAGATGCGAAAGCCACCCGTTGCAGGAATGACTGCACTCAGGCCCGGGGCAGTGGATGCCACCACACTGCTGACTGTTTCCGTGGCTTGCCGGCCAATCACGATTCCCACGGCGCCTGCTCCGAGCATGCCCAGTACTACGCGCCGACCAACCGGCGTGCCCTTGGCGCGAGGCGGCATCGTTGGCGTACTCATGCGCCCATGTGAACACGAGAGGCGCGGATGCGCAAGAGGGCCACGCCGGGCGTGAGAGAGTGGGGGCATGGCCGCCAGCGATTCACCCTCGAGCAAGCAAAATTCAAGCAAGGCAAATCCCGACGAAATCGACCCCAATGATCCTCGGGAGAAGTTCCGGTTGGCGCTAGAGGCGAAGAAGGCCAAATCCGGCCCCAGCGGTCAGTCGGCCTCATCCGGTGCCAGCTCAACTAAAGACCATTCCTCCCGCTCAGGTGGAAAGCGAGAATTCCGACGCAAGAGCGGTGGTTAAGCCAGCGCCGTAGTTGTCTCTGCCGGCGAGATCTGATGCGCTGCAACATGGCCGGCGATCAGATCGGTAAAACGATCTGGATCATACGTATGCGGCTCGTGGCCGGCGCCGTGAAAGATTTCTAGCTGACTGCCAGGAAGAAGCGCATGCGCATTTTCACCGTGCGAGTGCGGGATCATCGGATCTTTGTCACCCCACATGATCAGCACCTGCTCGCCTTGCACGAATGCGAGTTTGTCGAGAGCTGAAACCCGTTGGCCTTTCGTGCTAATCACGCTGCGCACAGTGGAAAGAAAAGCTGCGCGGTTCTCGTCGTCGGAAAGTCTGCGCACCGTGTCGATAGCACCGCCGTTGAGTGCATGCGGCTTGTAGCCAAACCTCGAAAGGCGTTCACCCGCCCAATCCAATCCGGCCAAGGTTCGCTTGTTGAGCGCGAGTTTGAGCGCCAGATCGGCGCCGGGCAGGGCCGCAGCTCGCAGGCCAGGAAAGACTTCTTCGCCCAATCCGCCGCTGGAGATCAGCGCCAAGCTCAGTGGCCGGCCTGGGAATTGGTAGGTGAACTGCATGGAGATTCCGCCGCCGAGTGAATGCCCGACCAGGTGAACTTTCTCGTGACCGAGATGGTCGAGTAGGTCTCGCAAGGTGCTCGCGAGCGAGCCGAGGCTGTAATCGCCGGGGGCTTTTGAGGAGTTGCCATGACCGGGTAGATCAACGGCAACTACGGGAATGCCCTGTTGGCTCAGTCGATCGGGGATGTCGCCCCAGGTGTCTTGGCTGGATCCGATTCCGTGCACAAGAAGCACCGGCGCGCCTTCTCCGGGCAGGATGCGGGTCCACACATCGCGCCCGTGCAGGTGGATCAACTGGTCTGTGCTCATGCTCACCGCCATCTACTTGTCAGTAACCTACGATACCGTAACTTACGCAGAATCCGAAACAGATGTGATGGGCGACCTGGGCTTCATCGAGCCGCTGTCGGCGGTGAATGTGGTCGCGTCGTAGTCGGGAGCCGCCGTTTCAGGCTCCGTAAGCCGCTGATTGTTCTCGCGAATTGGTGTTGTGGAGCGGGTGACCGGGATCGAACCGGCATGGCCAGCTTGGAAGGCTGGGGCTCTACCATTGAGCTACACCCGCGTGCTGCTTGCGTCAGTCGACTCAGTGTAACGATCACGCCGCAAGAAGCCTCGCGGCCCGCCTGCACCCCCTGCAAGGTAAACGGCACACAGGCTTCCCTCTAGACTTCCGGGGGCCAACGCGGGGCGTAGCGTAGTGGCTAGCGCGCCTGCTTTGGGAGCAGGAGACCGGGAGTTCGAATCTCCCCGCCCCGACCATTCGGCACCGGACCCGGTACCGAAGTCTCATCGATGGAAATGGACCTGTTGTGAAGACCGAAGTCGAGACCTTGAGCCCGACCCGCGTACGCCTGACCGTTGAAGTTCCCTTCGCTGAACTCGAAGACAGCATGGATGCGGCCTACCAGCGGATCGCGAAGTCAGTGAATATTCCTGGCTTTCGTAAGGGCAAGGTTCCCGCGCGCATCATCGAACAGCGCTTCGGTCGCGGTGCAGTTCTCGAAGAGGCCGTCAATGAAGCCATTCCCAAGGCGTACGACGAGGCAG
>JBIISH010000118.1:0-5710 GCA_044341115.1 Candidatus Nanopelagicales bacterium | reverse complement strand
CATCTGACGCGTGGCATCAGAGGTGATCATCGGGATCGCGGCAGTGACCGGGGACCCGCTGATCGCGCGCTCCACATCGGAGCGAAACTCAGCAGCGCTTTGGTAGCGATCATCGGTGCGCTTGGAAAGCGCATGCAGAACAACCGCATCAACTTCGGGTGTGACGCCGGGATCGACCTGTGAAGGAGGTGTGGGCATTTCACTCACATGCTGGTAGGCAATCGAGACAGGAGAATCACCCGTGAATGGCGCCTTGCCGGTGAGCAGCTCGTAGAGCACCACACCAGCTGAGTAGAGATCGCTGCGGGCATCGACCACTTCACCGCGTGCCTGCTCCGGGGAAAGGTATTGCGCTGTTCCCATCACGGCCGATGCAGAAGTCATAGTGTCTTGCGAGTTGTTCAGCGCCCGAGCGATTCCGAAGTCCATGACCTTGACGTCGCCAGTGCGGGTCAGCATGACGTTGGCCGGTTTGATGTCGCGGTGCACGATGCCGTGACGGTGGGCGTAGTCGAGCGCGGAAAGCACTCCCGCGGTGATTTCCAGTGCTCGTTCGGGCAGTAGGCGACGTCCACTTGAGAGCAATTGGCGAAGGGTCATCCCATCGACGTATTCCATGACGATGTAGGGGACGATCACGCTGTCTGAACCCTGCGCAACAAGGGTGTCTTCGCCGGTGTCGTAGACCGCCACGATGTTTGGGTGGTTGAGCGAGGCGGCGCTTTGCGCTTCGCGGCGAAACCGCGCCTGGAATGTGGGGTCAAGGGCGAGGTCGGGGCGCAGAATTTTGATCGCCACACGGCGCCCGAGGCGAAGGTCGCGGCCCTCATGGACCTCGGCCATGCCACCACGGCCGATCACCTCGCCAACCTGATAACGGTCGCCGAGCATGCGCTGGCCTTGCGGTTCCTCGCTCACAGTCACCTCTTCGTTAGACACCGATCTTCTCAGGTCGTGGGTTGATCTCAGCGCAGGACAGCCTGGATAACCTTCTTTGCAATGGGGGCCGCGAGACCGTTACCACTGATTTCAGCGGCTCCCGCGTCTTCGATCATCACGGCAACCGCAACTTTCGGTGAGGCGGCCGGCGCGAATGCCACGAACCAGGCCACCGAGGGCTGATCGTTGCCAGTTTGCGCGGTACCGGTCTTGCCGGCCACCCGAACCCCAGGGATTTTCGCGTTAGAACCCGTGCCGTTCTCCACCACATTGACCATCATGTCCGTCAGGGAAAGGGCATCCGAGGGCATCATCGCCTCGGTGAACTGGCTCGGCTCTGAGGTTTGCACGATCGCTAGATCTGGTCCGCGCACCTCCTGCACCAAGTAGGGGTTCATGGTGCGGCCAGAGTTACTGATCGCTGCCGTTGCCATCGCCATCTGCAGTGCGGTTGCCCGAACGTCAAATTGCCCGATCGCACTCAGCGCCGTTTGGGGAGCATCCGGGTTCTCCGGGAACGTTGATGTCGCTGCGCGCAGCGGGATCTGGAACGAGGTGTCAAAGCCCATCAGTTGGGCCTGCTCGCGGATGGCGTCGTCGCCCAATTCATTACCGAGCCACGCGAACGCGGTGTTACAGGAAATAGCTAGGGCGTCGCGCAGAGTGACTTTGCCGCCGGGTCCGCACTCGCGGCCATTCCAGTTGCGCAACTTCTTTGTCGAGTTGGGCAGTTGGTAGGTGCGAGGTCCCGGCAAAATCGAATCGGCGGTGAACCGACCTGATGCAAGGGCGGCAGCGGCGGTCACGATCTTGAACGTGGAGCCCGGTGGGTTGAGCGCAACGATCGGTCGGTTGAGCAGTGGCTTGGACGGATCTGCTTCGAGTTGCTCGTAATAGGCGCGAATCTCGGCCGGCTTGTGGCTGGAGAGGATGTTCGGATCGAAGGACGGGAACTGCACGGAGGCGAGGATGCGCCCGGTTGCCGGCTCAATCGCTACGACCGCGCCCTTCTTTCCTTTCAGCGCCTTGAATGCGGCTTCTTGCGCCGCGGGGTTGATCGTTGTGGTGACCGCGCCTCCTTGCGGTTGCCGGCCAGCGATGAGTTGCTGCGCCCGATCAACAGCAAACACGGCAGCCTGGCCGTTGAGGATGCGATTCTCCGTGCGCTCCAAACCAGTTGAGCCGTACACGAGTGAGTAGAAACCTGTGATCGGTGCATACAGCGGACCGTTCGAATACTGGCGAAGATACGTGAGCGTGTTACCGGTCTCGATAGATCGGGCCACCGGATCAGCCGCGACCAAGATCGGGCCGCGCTCGCGGTCATACTCCTCGAGCAGGATTCGTTGGTTTCCCGGGCGATCGCGATAGTCCGCTGCGTCGACGACCTGAATGCGAGTGATGTTGGCGAGTAATGCCAACAAAAGTAGGCCGAAGACGAACGAGATGCGTCTGATCTGCCGGCTCATCAGCGTCGCACAATCGTTGTTGGCGCTTCATCAACGCTCATCACCACAACGTCAGGCCGGCGTGCCCGATCAGAGATGCGCAACAGCAGCGCGATGATCACCCAGTTGGCGATGAGTGAGGAGCCACCGTAAGACAGGAACGGAGTAGTCAGACCCGTGAGCGGGATGAGGCCGGTCACACCGCCGATGATCACAAACACCTGTAACGCCAACGTAATCGAGAGGCCAGCGGCCAGAAGTTGACCGAAGGAATCGCGCACCGATACTGCGACCCGGAAACCGCGCTCGATCAAGATTGCGTAGAGCAGCAATAGTGCGAAAACCCCGGTCACACCAAGTTCTTCACCGAGTGCAGCAACGATGAAGTCGGTGTTGGCGAATGGCACAAGGTTAGGAAAGCCCTGACCGAGCCCTGCACCGAGAATGCCACCGTTCGCAAAACCATAAATGGACTGCACGATCTGGTAGCCGCTGTTGTCGGCATATGCCCACGGGTCCAACCACACTGTGACTCGTGCGCGCACGTGACCGAACATGAAGTATGCAGCTGTTGCACCGGCTGCAAACAAGATGCCGCCGATGATCACCCAGGAACGTCGTTGGGTTGCGATGTAGAGCATCGAAACGAACAGACCAAAGAACAACAACGACGTTCCGAGGTCACGCTGGAAAACTAGGACGCCAAGAGAAACCAGCCACGCAATCAGAATCGGCCCGAGATCGCGGGGTCGCGGCAGACCAACGCCAAGAACCTTCGTGCGCACCAGCGCGAGCGAGTCTCGCGTGAACACGAGATAACCAGCAAAGAAAATGGTGAGGAAGATCTTCGCCATCTCAGCGGGCTGGAATGAGAAACCGCCCACGCGGATCCACAGCGTTGCACCGTTCACGGTGGTGCCAATTCCCGGAGCGAGGGGCAGCACCAACAAAATCAAACCGAGTAGACCGAACGTGTAGGTGAACCTCTGCAACCTGCGATGGTCGGGCAGCAAAACCAACACTGCGATGAACAAGATCGCAGCGACCGTGAACCAGGTCAGTTGGGAATACACGTCGGGTGTGGGTGGGTCCACGTTGTTGAGCACCGCGCGGTGCGAAACGGCAACGTCGATCCGGTAAATCATGATGAGCCCAAGGATCGTGAGCAGTGTTGCTACGGGGAGCAGAAGTGGATCTGCGTACGGCGCGGTAAACCGCACCACGAAGTGCATCGTGAGGGCGAGTGCTCCCACCACCACCGCCGTGATCCACAACCGTTGCGGTGTTCCTTCACCCGTTGCCCAACCCACCAGCAGCGTGCCGAGCAAACCCAGACCCCACGCCATGATCAACAAGAACAACTCGGTGCCTCGCCGGTTGGGCTGCTTGCGGGCAATAACCACCTCGGCGCTCATGATGTGGCACTCATGATGTGGGCCCTGACATCAAGCTGCCGGGGCAGCCTTGGGGAGGCAGCACCTGGCGACACTCATCGGCCCTGGACTGGAGTTCAGCCACGATGCGTTCGGCATCTGCGAGGTCGGCAGCGGGAATCCCCTTGCTCACTAATTCCTGATCGAAGAGCGGCAGCGAGCCAACGGTGAGGTCAGTGTTGGCGTTCAGGCTGGCTAACTCAACGCCGGCCAGTGTGGTGGGCACACCTTGGTAGATGGCGATGGTTCCGGTACCGGCCGGGCCCTGAACGGACACAAACCACTGGCTCATCAGCCAGGTCTGCCCTGCCCACAGAGCACCCATCGTGATTGCGGCAACAACAACAATCGCAAAACCCAAGGTCAGGAACCGATTCCGGCGGGCCTGTTTGTAGGCAGCCTGCTCTTGGGCGGCGGCGTACTCGCGACGCTCCCGCTCCCCTGCAGGAATAACAAGGTCAGCATCGATCAGTGCTTGCGGAGAGGTGGGCGGGCCACTGTCTATCGCCGGTGGAACATCGGGACGGTCTGGATCTACCTGGACATCGTCCGGGAAGCGCACCATCGGAAGTTGCAAGCGGACCCGGGCCTCACCGGCAGCGCCCACCACCACGGGCGCAAGATCCGTATCGACGATGTGCTCATCGGTCACCACATCTGCAACGACCACCGTCACGTTATCGGGAGCGCCGCGCTCGAGCGCCAGATCGACAAGGCGCATAACGCTGCCGGTGGGATCACCGAATCCGAGCAGGCGTGCGATGTCGTCGTCGCGCACCACACCGGTGAGCCCGTCGGTGCATAACATCAAGCGATCGCCTGCACGGGCTTCACGAACAGAAAGATCAGCTTCAACTGGATTGATGCCATCGAGTGCGCGCATGAGCAGTGACCTGCGTGGATGAATGGCTGCTTCATCTTCTGTGATGCTGCCGGAATCAACGAGTGTTTGAACGTATGTGTGATCGTGCGTAAGCCTCATGAGTTCTCCGTCGCGCAGAAGGTATGCGCGCGAGTCACCCACATGCACGATCGCAATGCGACCGCCGAGCCAGAACAAACCCGTAACAGTTGTTCCCATCCCGGTCAGTGCCTCATCATCGGTGATGATCGTGTTGATGGTTTCACCAACTTCATCGACAGACTCAGAAAGTGCATCCAAAGCTTCATTGGATTCGGGCGGGAAAACATCTAGGCGTGCGACGATCGCCACGGCAACTGCGGAGGCAAGTTCACCCGCCGCGTGCCCGCCCATTCCATCGGCAACGAGCAAAAGTCGTTGGCCTGCATAGCCAGAATCCTCATTGCCCGGCCGGATGATTCCGACATCTGAGCGCGCTGCTGTGCGCAAAGTCAGGGCGCCTGGTGAGGTGGTGGACTCAGACATAACGACTACTTCTGAATCTGCAAGGTGCTGCGCCCGACCCGAAGGGGCGCGCCAACTTGCAGCACGGTTGGAGTGGTGATGCGCGTGCGATCAATCCAGGTGCCGTTGGTGGAACCGAGATCCTCCACCACCCACGAGCCCTCTGATTCATATACGCGCGCATGCCGACTCGATGCGTAGTCGTCGTCGATCACAATCGTGGAATCCGGTGCACGTCCGAGCGTGATCTGCGCGCCCTCGAGTGGAACCTCGGTGCCGGCGAGTGGCCCTTCAACAACCACGAGCCGCGTGCCTTTGACCTTCGACTTCTTGGAAACCTTCGCCGAACGCGGCGCTTTCACGGCACGATTGCGTGGAGGTTTACCGCTGCGGCCAGAAGGTCGAGCATCCGATGGCTGACGCAGATCGCGGCGCAGTGCGATAACAGTGAACAAAACGAATGCCCACAACAGGCCGAGAAAACTCAGCCGCAGGAGAGTGAGCGTGAGCTCGGACATCTCAGC
>JBIISH010000116.1:0-5808 GCA_044341115.1 Candidatus Nanopelagicales bacterium | reverse complement strand
TCGGATCGCCGATCAATCCAGTTGCCCCACCGACCAGAGCCAGCGGACGATGCCCATGGTCTTGAAAGCGACGAATCGTCAAGATTTGGGCCAAGTTCCCCAGGTGCAGGCTGGGTGCTGTGGGGTCAAAACCGCAGTACAAGGTGATGGGTCCAGCGGCACAGGCCTGGCTCAGCACGCCCAAGTCCGTGGACTGCGCAATCAGCTCTCGCCATAACAGCTCTTCAACGATGTCGCTCACGCGGTACATCTTGTCTCATGCTGGCATCATGCACGTATGGCACACACCGCACGAACCATGCGGAAAGCAGCTGACTTCATAGTCTCAGTCGACCCAGCCTTCGGGCCTATCGTTGAAGAATCACCACTCTGCTCGATTGGGCGGAAGACAGGACCCCAACCCGACCACTTCACCGCACTCGTCACCTCTGTTGTTGGTCAGCAACTTTCCATCAAGGCAGCCGACACGATCAACGGACGCCTGCACGCCCACTTTGGCGGAGGCGTTACCCCAGAGGCGGTCGTACTGGCCCACATCGATGAACTTCGAAGCGTTGGACTGTCTGGAGCGAAGACTCGAACCATTAAGGAATTGGCACACGCGATCCATTCAGGAAATTTAGATCTGCAAGTCGCCGCTGATCATGAAGATGACCACACCATCGCAGCAGAGCTCACCAAATTCTGGGGCATCGGTCGATGGACAGCGGAAATGTTCTTGATGTTCACACTGCACAGACTCGATGTGTGGCCAGTCGGTGATTTGGCAATGCGACGTGGCTGGGAACAAATCCACAACATGCGAACCGAGATAGATCCGAAGAAGCTCGATGCATTAGGAAACAAATTTAGACCGTACCGAAGTGTGGTTGCTTGGTATTGCTGGCGAGTTATTGACGGGGATTCCGCAAGCGATACGTGGTAATTCCGAAGTACGCAAAGACACCAATGACGATCCCCACCCCGTTAGCAACCATGTCACCGGGTTCACCAACCCGATCTCCTAACTGCTGCTGAATTGCTTCCATCGCAACGCCGTAGATCAACATTCCAAGTGCGGCGATGGCGTACCGAGGAATCACCATGCTCCCCAGCAGCAGCCCTGTCAGAATCGCGAAAGCTCCCGCATGCCAGATCTTGTCTGGCAGAAATGCGAATCCTTCGATGGAGTCCGACGACGTCAGCAGGGCCCACGTGGTGACTACAAGTGCAATCACGAAACCAATACGGATGTGCCTTTGCGTCACTGGGACCAAATCCGCCGAGTGCTCGCAATCTCTTCAGCAACAGATGCCAGTTGCTCACGAACACGATCCGGTGCAGTTCCACCAAAAGAATCCCGAGACGCTACAGAACCTGCGAGTGTCAAGACTGACTGCACATCGGGCGTAAGGAATTCGGACAGAGAAAGCAACTGGGATTCGGTCAGCTCCCACAACTCAATATTGTGAGACTCCGCTTCGCGCACACATGCACCAGCTATTTCATGAGCGTCGCGGAACGCAACTCCGTTTCGCACCAGCCACTCTGCGATGTCAGTCGCCAGTGCAAAACCTTCGGGAGCGCTGTGAGCTAATCGTTCCTTATCGAAACGAAGCGTCGCCATCATCCCGGTCATCGCGGGGAGAACCAAAAGCAATTGCTCAACGGTGTCGAAAACCGGTTCCTTGTCTTCTTGTAAATCGCGGTTGTAACCGAAAGGCAAACCCTTGAGTGTGGCAAGTAACCCAGCAAGATTACCGATCAGTCGCCCAGACTTTCCACGCGCAAGCTCTGCCACATCAGGGTTTTTCTTTTGAGGCATGATCGATGATCCCGTGGACCACGCATCGTCAAGGGTTGCCCAACCGAACTCCCGTGACGTCATCAAAATAACTTCCTCGCCAAGCCGAGAGAGGTGCACACCGATCATCGCTCCAACGAACAAGAACTCTGCCACCCAGTCGCGATCTCCAACAGCATCAATGGAATTAGCGAGAGGTTCTCCCAATCCGAGATCCTTTGCCACTGCATGCGGATCAAGCCCGAGTGATGCTCCGGCCAGTGCACCTGCGCCCATCGGGGAACGCGCTGCTCGAACATCCCAGTCGGTTAGTCGCTCTAAATCACGCTGAAGCGCGTGGATGTGTTTACCTAGTTCGTGGCCAAGAGTGACAGGTTGTGCATGCTGCAGATGCGTGAATCCTGGCGAATAGGTGTCTGTGTGTTCAATGGCTTGTGTCAGTAAAGCCTCCTGCAGATTCGCAATTTCAAGGGCAATCGCACGCGCATTGGCCCGGGTATACAACCGGAAATCCGTGGAAACTTGATCATTGCGACTTCGGCCTGCACGGAGCTTGCCCCCCAGGTCACCGAGTAATTCCAAAAGGTTTCGTTCGACTGTTGTATGCACATCCTCATCAGCTGGCGTAGGCACGATGGCACCCGTTGCAATCCCGATCGCGATCTCAGCGAGGGCTGCATGCACTCTGACTAACTCATCCTCGGTGAGTAGACCTGCGCGGCACAACATTGACGCGTGGGCCTTCGTCTGCATTACATCGAATGGAGCAAGACGCCAATCGAAGTGCGTAGATGCGCTCAGGGCCGCCATCGCATCAGATGGCCCGTTAGCGAACCGGCCACCCCACAACCGGGTTGGCTCCACATCGCCTGTCATGGTCATCCCTTCGCTTCTGCTAAGTCGAGCAAACTCTGGCACAACTTCACGGCATCTTCAGGTGAGCGATTGACGATGATGATCGTGTCGTCGCCCGCCACTGTGCCGACGGTATCGAACACCGCGCTGCGATCTAGATGCCCAGCAAAGAACTGAGCCGCGCCCGGTGGCGTGTGCAACACCGCAATATTGCCAGCGGCTTCAGCACGCAAGAGAAGTTCATGCGCGGCCCGGGCTAAAGACTGCTCGGAAAGTGTCATGGGTAATGAGGTATCGGTCTCTATGACATCAGTGATTTCATAGCGCACTTGACCTGATGCATCCATTCGTTTCACCGCACCCAAAGCTTCGAGGTCTCTGGATAACGTGGCCTGCGTAACTGAAATTCCCTCCTCAGCCAGCAAGAGCCCCAATTCCTCTTGAGAGCCAATCGGCGATCCGGCCAGTAACGCGGCCACCCTTGCCCGGCGAGCATTCATCGTCCGAGGGGACGCATGAACCGAGCCGTTCTCTACACGCTTGACCTGACGGTTCATGCTGAGTCACCGTTTTGTAATGCACTACAAGCGAATTCCCACCGGTCAAGTGCGTCGTCAATCTCCGCATCACTGATGTTGAGCGCTGGAGCCATGCGGATCGCATCAGGTGAGACTGCATTTGCAAGCACTCCCGCCTGTTTGAGTGCGAGGTCGACCGTTGCACTTGGTACGTCGTTGAGTTCGGCAGCCATTAACAATCCCAGCCCACGCACCGAACGAACAACGCCTGATGATCGCGCAGGTAGTTCGCGTGCGAATCTTTCGTGAACAAAACTGGCCCGCTCAAGAAGCCCATCGGAGTCGATGGCGTTCAACACAGCGAGTGCTGCCGAGGCACTCACTGGGTTGCCACCGAATGTGGATCCATGTGACCCCGGACCCAGTAGTGCGGCGGCCCGACCATGCGCAACCACGGCACCGATGGGGATGCCACCCCCGAGTCCTTTCGCAAGCGTGATGACATCAGGCACAACCGGACCAAGTGAGGCATGTTGATGGGCAAACCATGTGCCAGTGCGCCCAATTCCGGATTGCACCTCGTCCAGGATGAGCAGTGCCCCGGACTCGTCAGCGATCTGACGTGCGGCGGAGAGATACCCGGCGGGCGCCGGGATGACTCCACCCTCCCCCTGCACAGGCTCAAGCAGGATCGCAGCGGTCTCCTGGGTCACGGCCGCGCGCAGCGCTGCCTCATCCCCGAACGGAACCGCCGTCACCTCGCCGGGGAGTGGCCGGAAGGGATCTTGCTTGGCTGGCTGCGCGGTGAGAGCCAGTGCGCCCATCGTGCGACCGTGGAACCCGCTTTGGGCGACCACCATGTGGGTGCGCCCCGTGAGTCGCGCCATCTTGAAGGCAGCTTCATTAGCTTCTGCGCCGGAATTGCAGAAGAACACCCGGGCGGAGTCGTCCCATCCGGTCATGGCGATCAGTCGTGCTGCCAACTGCAGACCCGGATCCGTCGCGAAGAGGTTGCTCACATGCCCCAGAGTGGACAGTTGCCGAGTCACGGCATCGGTGATCCGCGGATCGGCGTGACCCAACGCATTCACGGCGATCCCAGCAATGAGGTCGATGTACTCCACACCCTGGTCGTCCCACACCCTCGAACCACTGCCTCGCACGAGTCGAATCGAGGGGGTGCCGTAGTTGGACATCATCACCGAGGACCACTGCTCGCGCAGTGCATCGGCTGACGTGGGCTGACTCGTGGAGGAAACCTGACTCATGGCAGCACCATCGTTCCCGGAGCACTATCCCCAAGCACCGCAAGCAGTGAGTCGGGGATCTGACGGCCATCGATCACATGGGCCTGCGGAACTCCCGCAGTGACCGCGCGCAGACAGCCCTCCATCTTCGGCACCATGCCGGCATCGAGCGTTGGTAGTAGATCAACCAACTCTCCCGCGTGAATGGTCGAGATCACCTCGTCGCTGGTGGGCCAGTTGCGGTAGAGGCCCTCTACATCGGTGAGAACGACGAACCTGCGGGCACCGAGTGCCACCGCCAGTGCGGCAGCAGCCGTGTCCGCGTTCACGTTGTAGGTGACGTTGTCTGTTCCTCGAGCCACAGTTGAGACGACGGGGATAAAGCCAGCATCGAGCACCGCATCGATGTACTCCCTGCGCACATGCGAAACATCACCCACCTGACCGATGTCGGTTTCAACTCCGCTAACAATTGCAGCCCGGCGCTCAGCCGTGAGAAGCCTTGCATCCTCACCCGACATACCCACCGCGATCGGACCGAACTCGTTGATGAGGCCCACGAGCTCGCGCTGCACCTGACCGACCAACACCATTCCCACGACATCCATCACCTCAGGAGTAGTAACGCGCAGGCCACCTACGAACTCACTCGAGACATCAAGCCGCTTCAGCATTGAACTGATCTGCGGACCACCACCATGCACGACGACAGGTCGAACACCCGCATCACGAAGCCGCACGACTGCCTCGGCGAATGCCCGCTTCAAGTTCTCGTCGATCATTGCGTTGCCGCCGTACTTGATCACGACGATTGCGCCTACGAGTTCAGGGTTGATTCTCATGTGGAGTAGGCCGAGTTCTCGTTGACGTAATCGGCGGTCAGATCGTTGGTCCAAATCGATGCCTGCTCAACTCCTGCGCGAAGATCGACCTCGATGGCGATCTCCCTACCTGTCATATCGACGAGATCACGCGGCTCACCAATGCCACCGCCGATACAAATGCGCACACCATTGATCATGACGTCGACGTTCTCCGGTTCGAATGCTGCAGACGTGGTGCCGAGTGCGGAGAGCACCCGACCCCAGTTGGGGTCCTCGCCGTGCAGTGCGCACTTCAGAAGATTGCTACGGCTGATCGCCCGAGCAGATTCGACAGCGTCGGCCTCACTCGCCGCATTTCGAACCGTGATCACAATGTCCTTGGATGCGCCCTCAGCATCGCCAATGAGACCACGTGCAAGATCAGCGCACACCTCCTGCACAACGGATGCGAACTCATCCTTCTCCGGCACAACACCGCTGGCCCCGTTGGCAAGTAACAGAACGGTGTCGTTGGTGGACATGCAGCCGTCGGAGTCGATGCGATCGAAGGTGCGCGTGGTGGCTGCACGCAGCACAGACTC
>JBIISH010000115.1:0-5822 GCA_044341115.1 Candidatus Nanopelagicales bacterium | reverse complement strand
ATGTGCTGTTCCGGCACCCCAGCAGTGCACACATTTCTTTGGATGCGCGCTTTGATGACCAGATGAGGTGGGCCACCGGACCCGAGACCGAGGCCCGCTTCGATGCTTGGCTCACCGGTCGCACCGGATTTCCATTTGTTGATGCCGGAATGCGTCAACTTCTTGCAGAAGGTTGGATGCACAACCGTGTTCGAATGGTGGTCGCGAGTTTCCTGATTAAGGATCTGCATATCCCGTGGCAACGCGGAGCCGCCCACTTCATGAACTTGCTGCGTGATGGCGATCTGGCGAGTAACGCCCACGGCTGGCAGTGGACTGCTGGTTCTGGGACCGATGCATCGCCTTTCTACCGAGTGTTCAACCCGATCACGCAGGGCTTAAAGTTCGATCCCGATGGTTCCTACGTGCGCAAGTACATTCCCGAGCTTGCGCACTTGGCCGGTAAGTCTGCACATGAGCCGTGGTTGAGCCCGGAAGGTTACTCAGCGGGTTACCCGCGACCCATCGTGGACCACAAGGCCGAGCGTGAGGTAGCCCTCGCCGATTACGCGGCCATCAAACGCAGCTAACCCCCCTCTCATAGGCTTACGAGGTGCCCACCGTTGCCGTTCTGTCCATGAAGGGTGGAGTGGGTAAGACCACGGTCACTCTCGGGCTAGCGAGCGCAGCTCTTGCCCGGCGCTTCCGGGTCCTCGTCATCGATTTGGATCCGCAAGGAAATTCCACGATGGGACTCGGCGTTGATTCCCCCGTATTCACCATGAACGACGTCCTCGCGGACCCGCGCCCCGGCGTTGCCGCAGATGCACTGACCGACTCGAGCTGGGATCGACTGGTACAGGTCTTGGCCGCCGATCGGGCACTCGAGCACCGCAACACGGTTGAGGGCGCGCATTCTTCCCAACGATTGCGGGTCGCCCTTGGCGGTCTTACCGCGCGCTATGACTTGGTGCTCATCGATTGCCCACCGTCGCTGGGTGAAATGACCCGCAATGCCCTCACCGCAGCAACGAGCGCGCTGATAGTTACCGAACCCAGTTACTTTGCCTTGCATGGCGCAGAGCAGGCGCTCGAGGCGGTCGACGTGATCCGCGCCACCTCGAACCCGGCCCTTCGTGCATCGACAGTTGTGGTGAACCGGGCTCGCACCACCGTTGCCGATCACCGCCAACGCATCGCTGAACTGCGTGACGCTTACGGATCACTCGTGAGTGAAACCATGGTCCCCGAACGCAATGCGATTCCGCAGGCTGAGGGCGCGGGCATTCCGATTCATGCGTGGGAGTCCCCTGCCGGCAAGGAGCTCGCCGGGGTTTTTGATTCTCTGCTCGATCAGATCGCACCCGCATTAAAGGTGCGTCCACTTGGCTGGATGAGGTAACCACCATGACACACAACGAACCATTCGTTGCCCCGCAACGTTCTGCATTGCGCAAGGCTGCAGACACAAACGTGCATCCGTCAACGCCGACTGACAGCGCGGATCTTCCTGCATTCAACACTGGCAATACAGGTGATTCGGTTTTGCGCGGCAAGAGTGAGAAGACCGTTGCGATGGAAGTGCAGATTCCCAAGTCGTTGCGCAAGCGCCTGCGCACGCGCGCCGGCGAGCTCGACATTTCAGTGGATGAGTTGACCTCGCGGATTTTGCGTGACGGCCTGAACTAAATGGCCTGAACTAGTTAAACCCGTTAACCCTTAAGGCGAAAGCCGCTCAACTTCCCAGGCGGATGCATCATCGAGCGCAGCCTGCGTGGGAATTGCCACAAACCTGAGCCGATCGTGCAACCTGGAAGAGCGTCCTTGCCAGAACTCAATGGTACGCGGTCGCACTAGCCAGCCACCCCAAAATTCGGGAACCGGAACAGTGGTTCCTACAGGGTATTCCTCGGCAAGCTGCGCCCATTTCGCATCGAGCTTTGCGCGTCCGTCAATGTGGGCAGACTGTCGACTCACCCACGCTCCGAGTTGCGAATCATGCGGACGCGATGTGAAGTACTGGGCCACTTCATCGCGGGGCAGCAACTCTGCTGAACCTGTGATGACCACCTGCCGATGCAACGCGTACCAGGGAAAGACCAGACTCACACCGGAGTTCCCAGCCAGCTGCTGACTCTTCGTCGAACCTAAGTTTGTGAAAAATGTGAATCCGCGCTGGTCGACTCCCTTGAGTAAAACCGTTCGAGCCGATGGCAGCCCTTCCGCTCCCACGGTGCCCACAACCATGGCATTCGGTTCATCGATCCCGGCTTGCTGGGCTGCATGAAACCACGTCTCGAACTGCACCAGCGGACTCGCTGCCAAGTCTGCCTCGTCCAACGTGCCCGCATCGTAGGAAACCCTGAGGTCAGCAATCTGGGTGCGGACCGTTTTCGGTTCGTTGGCCTTGTCCATGCCCCGATCTCACCATGAATTGCCCCGATGTGTTGAATGGGGACGCCGCCACCATCGGCTCTCGATCGAGAGTCGAGCACGAAAGAGGGTGTAATCGTGTCTGAATTCGTTCCGGGCCTTGAAGGCGTTGTCGCTTTCGAAACCCTCATCGCCGAGCCCGACCGCGATGGTGGCGCACTGCGTTACCGCGGGGTTGACATCGAGGATCTTGTTGGTCGGGTGTCTTTTGGAAACGTGTGGGGACTACTCGTCGACAACGAGTTCAACCCCGGCCTTCCGCCGGCAGAACCATTCCCGATTCCCATCCATTCCGGTGACGTCCGAGTAGACGTGCAATCTGCTATGGCGATGTTGGCCCCCGCTTGGGGATTGAAACCACTTCTTGACATTGACGACGACACCGCACGGGAAAATCTCGCACACGTTTCAGTGATGGCGCTTTCTTTCGTTGCTCAATCCGCACGAGGCCTCGGCAAACCGATGATCCCGCAGGCTCACATCGACGAAGCGCAGACCATCACGGAGCGTTTTATGCGCCGCTGGCGCGGCGAGCCTGATCCCAAACACATCCAAGCCGTCGATGCCTACTTTGTATCTGCAGCCGAGCACGGCATGAATGCGTCGACATTCACTGCGCGAGTCATTGCATCGACGGGCGCAGATGTTGCCGCTGCAATGTCTGGAGCAATCGGCGCGATGAGTGGACCCCTGCACGGTGGCGCACCAGCGCGCGTTCTGTACATGCTTGAAGAAGTTGAGCGCACCGGCAACGCCGAGGCGTACGTCAAGGGCGTGCTCGATCGCGGTGAGCGCATGATGGGTTTTGGCCACCGGGTATATCGGGCCGAGGATCCGCGCGCTCGTGTGTTGCGCCGCACCGCGCGTGAGCTGAACGCACCTCGCTACGAAGTCGCCGTCGCCCTCGAGCAGGCGGCACTGAACGAACTCCGATCCCGTCGGCCCGATCGCATCTTGGAAACCAACGTGGAGTTCTGGGCGGCCATCGTCCTTGACTATGCCGAGGTGCCAGCAGACATGTTCACGTCGATGTTCACGTGTGCCCGCCTTGCTGGCTGGAGTGCCCATGTGCTCGAGCAGAAACGGACGGGCCGGCTGGTTCGACCCTCGGCCAAATACAAGGGTCCCAAGCCGCGCAAACCTGAGGCGGTGCCCGGCTGGGACGCCGAGATGGTTGCGCCGACCGGTTACACCCCGACTCCCTGAGGCGGGAACCGGGAACCCTCGTAGGCTTACGCCGTGAATATCCCCAAAGAACTTCTGCCCTCTGATGGTCGTTTTGGTGCCGGACCCTCCAAGGTTCGAAAAGCTCAGACCGATGCACTAGCCACGGTATGGCAATCGTTTATGGGAACGTCACACCGTCAAAAGACCGTCAAGAGCGAAGTTGGTCGCCTGCGTTCCGGGCTGACCGAACTTTTTAATCTCCCCGACGGTTACGAAGTCATCCTCGGCAACGGCGGTTCCACCGCGTTCTGGGACGTTGCAACTTTCGGTTTGATTCGCGACCGCGCTCAGTTCCTCACCTTCGGTGAGTTCGGTGCCAAGTTCGCCTCTGGTGCCCAAAACGCGCCGCACCTGGGCGATCAAGACATCATCAAGGCGGAGCCCGGTACTGCTCCTGCGTTCACGGCAACGGCGGGCATCGATGCCTACTGCACCCCGCATAACGAGACTTCAACCGGAGTTGCCCTTACCCCCCAGCGGGTGGCCGGGGCAGACTCTGACGCACTCATGATCATCGATGCAACCTCTGCAGCCGGCGGCCTGATGGTTGACCCCAGCCAGTTCGACACTTACTACTTTGCTCCCCAGAAAGGTTTCGGTTCAGACGGTGGCATCTGGTTTGCGCTCATGTCTCCCGCCGCACTCGAGCGAGCAGAGCAGATCAAAGCCTCAGGCCGCTGGATTCCTGATTTCTTGGATGTGCAGACCGCCATCGATAACTCGCGCCTGGATCAGACCTACAACACCCCAGCCCTTGCGACCATTTTCATGATGGCCGAACAGGTGGACTGGTTCAACGCGAACGGTGGACTCACGTGGTGCGCAGCCCGCACCGCGGAATCATCCGGATTGATTTATGACTGGGCGGAGGCCAACCCATTGGCCACCCCGTTCGTGACAGATCCTGCACTTCGCTCCGGGGTGATTGCGACCATCGATATCGACGACTCCATCGATGCGACGGAGATCACCAAGGCGCTGCGCGCAAACGGAATTGTTGACACCGAGCCCTACCGGAAACTCGGCCGCAACCAGTTACGCATCGGTGTTTTCCCTGCAGTGGAGCCTGATGATGTGCGGGCCCTGCTGGCGTGCATCGATTACGTTATGGCTGAACGTGCGTGAGCACCCAGGAAACAGAGCCGTCTAGCCCAGGCCTGCGACCTGGCCGGCCGCTTCGGGACAAAGCCACCTGGATCACCTACTTTCAACTTTCCTGCTTTGCGTGGTTCATGTACGGCTTTGGCGCCTCCCAAGCGCTCCTGCGCGATGATCAAGGAACAACCCGAGCAGTCTCCGCACTGCACAGCACATCCCTTGCCACCGCCGGCATCATTTCCGGGCTCATCACATCGCGATTCATTGAACGTTGGGGTCGCGGGATGGTTTTGCGCCTCGGTTCAGTGGGCACGATCGCCGGGGTGTTGATTTACACCCTCCCCGAAGCGCCCTACCCCGTCACAATGCTCGGCGCTTTCGTCACCTCATTCTTCGGCACCATCATGTTGATTACGGTCAATGCGTTTTTGATTGATCACCAAGGCCCGGCCGGTTCCGCTGCCATCACTGAAGGCAACGCATTGGCATCCGTAGCGGGGCTCATTGCACCATTGGCAATCGGTATTGGCGCCGCCACATTCCTCGGCTGGCGCTGGGGCCTGATCTGCGCAGCGCTCGGCTTGGTGGTTGTCGAGTTAATTCGCGGCCGCTCGGTTTCCCTCTATAACGACGCCCACCACGCACCGACCGTGATGGCCGAAGGTCGCATGCCTGCGAGTTTCGCCTGGAACACGGTGATCGTGATGTGTTTCCTCGGCGCCGAGTTCTCTTTCATTCTCTGGGGCGCTGATCTGCTTCGCGAACGCGCGCAGTTCGGGCCCGCTGCTGCAGCAGCATCAGTTGCGGCGGTAACCGGTGGCATGGCGATAGGCCGTGTGGTGGGGGCCAGGCTGGCTCAGACTTTGCCCAATGACCTCATCCTTAAGTGGTCCGTAGTGATTGCACTCGTCGGTTTTGCACTGGCCTGGGTGATCGCCTCTGGCATTCCAATTCTGATCGGCATGTTCGTGACGGGTGTGGGTCTCGGAGTGCAGTGGCCACTCGGGGTTGCCCGAGCAGTGGCCACTTCTGGCGGACGCACCGACCGCGCATCAGCACTCACGTCAGTCTTTGGCAGCTGCTCC
>JBIISH010000004.1:0-20407 GCA_044341115.1 Candidatus Nanopelagicales bacterium | reverse complement strand
ACGTCGTTTACACCAACATCGGAGTTGTCATGCGTTTCTTCCCCCGCAAAGCGACGAGTCTCGTCTCGTCGACAGCCCTACTTGTTCCCACCCTCGTGACGGCAGGATTGGTGGCCACTGTCTCGGCCCCTGCGGCGGTCGCCAGTGCACCGACACCTCTTCCGCCCACGCTGTTGTGGCAGGAGAACTTCGAGAACGGCACCAATGCCAATCCCGTACCGCTCGTGGGAGGCGACACCGGTTTAGGGAGCACGACCTACACGGCCTCAACGGAATGGGCCAATCCGGATCTCTGCAACGGCATCGTGCTCAATGGTCAGTCGTCAGGCGCGTACCAAGGGTGCGTCGCGACTCCGGCCATGGATAACTTGAGGCTGCTTGCCGGCTACATCGGACAGCACAACGGGGACTACCCCGCGGGCAGCGCGGCCCAGAACCACGTCGTCGCTGCGTACACCAATGAGACTCCAGGTCGCCAGCCTCCGCAGGTCATGGCCGAGACAAATCAGGCGGTGACGCTGACCCCCAGCGCACAGCAGAACCGCTTCATCACCGCGTCGATGAGGATCGCTGCCACCTCAACGGCCTGGCGGTCGTGGATGGTAAACCGAAGTATGTGACGGCACTGGCGCAGACGGATACCGCAGCTGGCTGGCGCGAAATGCGTGGGACCGGTGGCGTCATCGTGGATATCGAAACCAATGACGTGATTGCTTCCGGACTATCCATGCCCCATTCACCACGATGGCACGACGGGCGACTGTGGGTGCTCGAGTCCGGGAAGGGCACCTTGAGCACCGTCGATCTGTCCACCGGCGCGACCCAGACAATCACCACTGTGCCCGGCTTCACCCGAGGCCTGTCCTTCATCGGCCCATATGCGCTCCTCGGTCTCTCCCAGGTTCGCGACTCAGTCTTCCAGTCGCTGCCCATCACACAAACCCGTGACGAACGAAACTGCGGAGTGTGGTTAGTTGACACCCGCACGGGATCGATTGACGGTTGGATGAAGTTCGAGGGTGTCGTCCAGGAAATTTTCGACGTCGCAGTGCTGCCTCATCGATGGCCGGTGATCGTGGAAGACCCAACTCTTGCGCGCAACGCATTTGTCCTGCCCGACGACACGCTCCGCGACATGCTCGCCGCCAGCGCCAGGGATGTCAGTTAAGGCTGATGGGCGCTATGCACGCTCGAGTGATCATCACGATGGCGCCACCGGTCGCGTCCTCTTCGAGTTCCACAGTCACGGATTCGTGGGAGACGGTGGTGAGTGCGTGAAGGGCTTCCCTATGTACGGCTGCACCGTGCAGGTGCAAGCCAATGTGATCCTCATCCCCTGAGGTGACTGCACGTACGTTGATGGTATCCGCACTGGCGATGACCAGTTCGAGTGCGTGCTCAATGTCAGCAGGGAACGGTCGGGGGTCCGGGCTGCTGATCAGGGTGCCAACCTGTGAAGGGATGCCACGATTGAATGCAGCATTGCACAAGCGCGAAGCAGTTTTCGCGAACTCCCCGCTTGAGATGGGATCGATCTGGATCGTCGCACGAAGAAGTCCTTCGACGCGGGCGAGTTGGCGTCGACGTGTGTCGTCCAGCTCGGCTCCGTGGGCGATCTCACCGATGATTGCCTCAGCCTGCGAGACGATGGCAGATAACTGCGCATCAATCACGGCCTGGGCGTGCGAGCGCATGACCTCGATTCGCATAGCCTCGCGCTGCTCGCTCTGCAACGCTTGCATCAGGCGATGCCGGCGGGTTGCGATTGAGGTAATAACGACCACGATCGGCACAATGACAAGGCAGTTGACAATACCTATATATAGGGGCTGTCGATCGATCGCAGGCACAAGGGAGGCGAGCATGATCATCCCGCCTGCCCAGATCGCAAGAGCGCCGACGAACTGCCATACGCGACACCACAAGGCGATAGCGATGATGGCGTACCCGGCGGTGACCAGACCTGGCGTGAGCTCGAACAGGTTTGTGTTCGGCGGGAGGTCGAGAGCGGTCATTCCTGGAATGATCGCGAGTGCGGCAAGTATTGCTGTCGACGGCACCACGGAAATTCGCTCTCCACGAAGGACCAAGACTGCGCCGGAAACAATGGCCGCGGCGTACAGGATTACTTCGATTTGGCCAAGCAGATCTCCCCATAGGGCCAACACGTTGAAAGCCACTCCGACGGCTGCCACGGTGAGTAATGGTGCGGTCAAGAGCAGGCGACCTTGGGCGAAACCATCGACGGGGATATTTAGTGTCGTCAGCTTTGAGTTTGCTGGAAGCGTTAGCACGACTGTTGAGCACTCGGCTGATCGATCTATGGTCCAGGCGCCACCCACGGCACTGAGGCCTAGATCGAATACAGAGATCCATCCAAAACCAGGAGTGGCATCCTCACGGATGCCTGTTCCGTTATCGCTTATCCGGACGATGACCTGGCCAGCGTCACTAATCACGGCTGACACGAACACATCTGTTGCGCTTCCGTGTAGAACGGCATTGAGTGCAGATTCAATGATTGCCGCACGAGCCGCTGTGCGGACTTCTGCGGAGAGAGGGAGGTCGATGACCGATGGGTCGAGCCGGACAACGTCGGATGCGATTCGCGCCGCGGTCGCCATCCGCAGGTCTTCCGCAGGATCCAATCCAGGCGGTGACTCGCCAATATCTTTCTTCACCAGATAACGCTGAAGACCAACTCGATCAGGTTCATCCGTGAGACCTAAATATCGCAATGTGCTGAGTAGGCGTTCGTGCACGAAAATCGTCGCGGCACGCCACTGGCGTGACTGCTCCTGCAGTGCTTGCTCAGCCGCAAAGCGCGACGCGAGTTTCAATGTGGCGATGTCCTGTGTTTGTCCCTGGCGCAACAGCCAATGCCAGGCACCCCATAGAGCGAGAGCGGAGGCAGCAAGAATCGTGAACTGAATGCGGCCATCGGCGATCGCGAGCCCACCGGCAACCACGTTTCCCGGGCGCGTGGACCAGATTCCAGCAAGTGCAATGGTTCCGGCGACGATGGAGGCGATTCCGACGATTGGTCTGGTGAGCAATACGAGTGCGTACGTCACGTGACCTGTTGAAGTGGCAAGGGCAATCCAGATGACATCGCTGGGTGCGCCACCATTCGCGGTTGCAGCGATAACCAGTGTGAGAGGTGCACACGCCAGGACCCACAAGCTGATCGCTCGACGAGATAGCAGCCAACCACCAACGAGCGCGATCGCTGAGATCAGCAGAGTAACTCGATCTGTGATGTCAAGATCGATCCAATTGAGGGCACCGACGAGCGCCGCGAAGAGCCAAGCCTGTGAGATTAATAGAAGAAGTAACCACCGCCGAGTGCTGTAGAGAATGGCGACGCGGGATTCAGCGAGACCATCACTCTGGTTACTAGGAGACAAGACCTTCTTTTCGGGCCTGTCGATATAAGTCGGTCTTGCTCGGGACTGCGGTGCCAGATTTCAGGTACTTTCCTCGCACGCGTTTGATGTATTCCTGGGCAGTTGATGCCTTGACACCCATTCGCCTAGCAACGGCATCGATCGTGAGTCCGGAGGCGAAAAGCACCATGGCCGTTCGCTCCCGCTCGGTGAGGGAAACACTTATCACCTCATCTTCGGCGAGGATCGCAGCAACGTCACGCGAGGTTGATGGTTCACCTGCGAGCGTGCAAAACAAAGCATCCTCAAACTCGCTTCCTTCAGATTGCTTCGAGACGAAGCCAAGAGCCCCAGCTCGCAGTGTCGATCGAACAGTCTCGGGTTTGCCAAGCCCGCTGACGATCAGCACCCTGCAACCCGCATCGACAAGTTCAACAGTATTTGAAATGGGTAAACGGCTATCACCGAGGTCAAGATCCAGAATCACCAAATCAAGTGATTCATTGGCATGCTCCACGATGACTTCAGCGATAGCTGAACCGACATAGGGAAAATCCACAGATGGTAAAAGGGAAGTTACTCGAGCGGTGATGGCGTCCCGAAATAGCGGGTGATCTTCGATAACGGCTACTCTCACTGGATTGTTCACGGGAGTCCAAATCTAGTAACGGCGCGATATCCCCCATTTTTGCCCTATAACAAGGATACCTTCTGAAACCTCAACCCGAAAATGTCGCAACCCGATCACTTCGGTTTGTCATTAAACAGGGGACGTGAAATCCGCGGGTCCGCGCCCAAGACTCCTATTCGACGGAGAGTCGATAATGGTGAAAAGTCTTCCGGGTGAAAGCACTCCAAGAGGGGCTCGTACTGCCGTGAGGGGAGTTAGTTCGACCGTGGCACAGTCCCTTCGCTGAATCAGCCATTTACGCACTTCCCAGCCCCGACCAGACCCAGCAATCAGGTTTTTGGAGCTGAGGCGGCACTGAAAAACGACCCGACACACAAAGATAGGGTTCGGTCGAGGACTACGTGAATTTCAGACCATAAAACCGTCCGTGAAACCACCAGTCCCTGGGTCGCTAGCTCAATGGTAGAGCTGCGGACTTTTAATCCGTAGGTTCGGGGTTCGAGCCCCCGGCGACCCACTCTGTGCGTGTGTAGTTCCGCCTGATGCGTGACACTCTTTTGATGTAAGTGGAGCTGAGTGTTGTGAAGCAGAGGTATCAGGCCGTTTTGGCTGACCGGTTGCATCGCCCGGACACGGCCTTGCAGCGCGTAAGACGGGTCATCGGCTAATCGTGCAATAAAATGATACATTTGGACAACAGCATTGTTCACTAAGGAGGGCGGATGAACATGGCTTCACAGTCGACGCGCGGGCGGGGCAGTGCCGTGACGCTGCTGCCGCTGTTCCGCTCGCAGACCCAGGCTCTTGTTCTCACGCGACTGTTGCTGGGTCCCGGTGAGGAGTCGCTCACCGACCTGGCAGGCGCCGTAGGTGCCTACAAGAACGCCGTCAAGCATGAGGTTGACCGTTTGGAGACGGCCGGGCTGGTGACTAGTCGCCATGTCGGTCGGTCGCGCCTGGTCAGCGTCAGTGCTCAGGAGCCGCTGCGGTCGATCCTCCTCGACCTCGTCCTGCACACCTACGGCCCGGTCCACGTCATCGGTGAGGAGTTGTCGAGCGTGGTTGGGATCACGGAGGCCTTTATCTACGGGTCATGGGCGGCGCGATACGCGCGGGAACCCGGGCCTCCACCAGGGGACATCGACGTGCTTGTTGTCGGCAATCCGGATCGTGACGATCTCTTCGAGGCGGTGGGGCGGGCAACGACCCGACTGGGTAAGGAGGTGAATGTCCATGTCGTGACGGCAGCAGCTTGGGCCAAACCGAAGGGCGCGTTTCTGGCGGCCGTTCGGGAGAGCCCCCTGGTCGTGGTGCCTCTGGGCGGCGCTCCCGCTGGTGGTGCGTCGTGAGCTGGGCGCCGGGTCGCGACGCGATCGCGTCGATGCTTGATCGCCATGACCTCGAGACCGTCATCGCATCAATGGACCTTGCCAACGCGCTCCTTGCTCAGGCCGAAGAGGCGATCGACACGGCCAGCGATGCCGCGCGCGCTGGGCGCTGGTACTCCGCCTATGCGAATCTGTGGGACGGCGTTCGCAAGGCGTTGAGCGCACTTCTGCAGGCCCAGGGGCTGAGGCCGACCCGCACCGGCGGTCACATCGCGGTGGAACAGGCCGCCGCTGCCCAGTTCTCCGGATCCATGGGCGCCCTCCTTCGTCCCGTGCCACGAATGAGGAACACCAGAAACGACACGGAGTACCCCGATCCCGACACCCAGATAGAACCCGACCTCGTACTCGGTGACCTTGAGAAGGCGCGTGACATCGTGCAGGCCTGCCGAAGTGTGCTCCCGGTCTTGACCATGTTCCAGCGATGACGTACCGCGACGCTGCGCTGACGTTGGCCCTTCCATAGCCCCAACAGGCTCGGGGTTCGAGCCCCCGTCGACCCACTCGCGTGATGCGTAGTTCCGCGTGATGCGTTGTTACTCAACGCAGGAGAAATAGAAGCAGCAATAATCAGCCCATGATTAATAACCCCGTGGGTGTTCATGCACTCGTCTGGACTGGCGGCTGGACTCCTGCTGATGCCGAGTTAGCGATTTCCTCAAGCAAGCAGGCCGGCTTTGACCTCATCGAGATTCCAGCGCTTGATCCGGCAACGGTTGATGTGGTTGACACGAAGGCCCGGTTGGCGGCCCATGGCATGAAGCCGAGCTTCACCCTTGGTCTGGCTGTTGATTCTGATATCAACTCTGAAGATCTGGCGATGGTGGATCGCGGACGCAAGACCTTGATGGATGCACTTGAAGTGGCGCGTGGAACGGGCGCAACATATTTGGGTGGGGTTATCTTCGGTGCGATCACCAAATATCCGGCACCTACAACGGAGAAGGCCCGTCGTAATAGTGCAATGGTGATCAAGGAACTCGCGCAAGAAGCAGCCAAAGACAACATCAGTATCGGACTTGAGTTCGTTAATCGCTATGAGAGCAACTTGCTCAACACGGTCTCGCAGACTCTCGATTACATGGACATCGTCGACGAACCTAATGTGGTTGTTCATGCCGACGTCTACCACATGAATATTGAGGAGAACGGATTCCGCAAACCCCTGCTGCTATGCGGGGATCGATTGGGATACGTGCATATTGGTGAATCACACCGCGGCTACCTCGGGACCGGAACGATCAATTTTGATGAGGTTTTCGGTGCGTTAGTCGATATTGATTACGAGGGACCCATCACCTTCGAGTCGTTCTCATCAGCAGTTGTGGACCGACACCTCTCGACGGCACTGGCGGTATGGCGGAACCTGTGGTCGGACGGCATGGACCTCGCGGTCTCGGCTCGTGGTTTCATAGAGGCAGGCCTTTCGCAAGCTGAGGCCACTCGAGGCAGCCGATAGTCGACTCAAGGAGCGAAACCATGAACGAGATCTACGTCGAACCAGCTGATCGTTCATGGACCGTCACCAAGGTGGTGGCAGTAATCGTCGCCATTTTGACTGCCGGCTACATGCTGCCGTGGGCGATCGCAGCAGTGCGCGACGTTCCGCACTGGTTGGTGTTCTGGGTCAATCTCTTGCTCGGCTGGACCATCATCGGTTGGATCGTCGCTCTTGTTATGTCTTTGCGCGCCCAACGACTGAATGTCATTTCCTGAAGTGAGAGTTGGGAAAAAGCATTTCCGCCACCTGCTCACAGGGATAGCTGGCGGAGCGGTGGTGGCATCGTTGTTGGCCTTCGCTCCAGCGGAGGCCGAACCCAGATTGATTGGGGCCGTTCCGGTGAGCGGCACACCGAACGCGCTCGGAATCATGTGGTCGAATTCAAACTTCTTCTACACCTGCACTGCGGCGCCGTTGAAGTCTCGTGTGCTACTTACCGCCGCCCATTGTGTTTCGGTTGATGACTTTGGAGCGGTTGTTTCACCCGGAGCTATTTCGTTGACACCTCTTGGTGGAACCCTTCGGGTAAGTGGAGCAGGTTTGGTTGGTGCCTCACCGGTTCGGGTGACCCAGGTGGTGGTGCCGGCGGGGTTCACCTCTCCTGATGATCGTGTCCCTGCCAACGACATCGCACTGCTTGTTCTTGACAGTGATATCGGCGCAAGTCCGTACACGCGCCTCGCCACTCGCGTAGAGGTGGAGCGGTGGGTGCGGGAACAGCGTGCTGTGGATGCCATCGGCTTCGGGCTCACTGCCGTGGGTGGAACTGCATCTGAAGTTCCTCGGCAAGCGCAGTTGCCCCTCGCTGGTTTTGATCCGGCGTATAAAGGCTCAACCGGCTGGACGGTTTTTTCTTCAGCTGCGACGGGTGTGAACATTTGCTCGGGGGATAGCGGTGGCCCACGGTTTACCACCGAGCAAGGTGCCACGCTCCTGGTGGCTGAGACCGCTGGCGGGGCTTGTTCAACGGTTACGGGTTTAACTGGCGCAGCTTTTGTTCCTATTACTTATCTGGACATCGTGAACCCGGCACTTGCCGCTGCGGGTTTCCAGACAATTCCAAGCAGTCCGCTGGAGATAAAGGCCGCGCAGGTCGCCAACTCGACCACGCTGTGGTGGTCCGCGCCTGCGGTGTCACCAGAGACAGCTGCCAGCTATCAGGTGCTGGATTCAACCGGAGCCGTGCTGTGCTCTTCTGCTGTGACGTTGTGCACTTTCCCGTCCGCGTCGATCACGTCGGCGATCAACGTACGCAGCATGAATGGTGAAGGCGAAGGAGATGCGGCGTTAGCGCCGGCAGCTGACGTGCTTCGACCAGTTGCACCGGCTGCACGAGCCATCAAGAAGCGCGTGCGCATTTTCGCGACCGCGGTTGATTTCCCGGCAGTCACGTCGTATGTAGTTCTCGACAAAGCGGGAAAGAAGATCTGCACAATCCCACCGACCGCGGCACCGCTCGCCTGCACCGTGAAGGCGCAGCCGGGCAGTTATCGCTTCCGGGTTGAGGTTGTAACTCCACAGGGAGTGACCCCACCATCGAGGCTGAGTCGTTCGGTCAAGGTGCGGGGTTAGAGAACTTGTCGTACATCATCGGAGCAAGTGCTAGCCGATGGTGAGGACCTGCACTCGCTTGAAGGGCTTGATGTTCTTTCCACCATTGGATGTCATGACGACGTTGCAGGTGCCTGAGGGTGTCAACGGTATGACGGTGTTGTCGCGCACCGCGCAATTGTCCGAGGAAACAGTAACGGGCAAACCTGATGCCATCTTCACTGTCATGGCAGTTGGCGCACCTGCTGCAATCTTGGCGGTAGCTCCACGCTTTACCACCGTATCTGCGACTGTCACGGTCATGGAGTCACCTGTGCGCTCTTTGGCGAGCGGAGTGAAAACAGTCGGCCAGATGCGCAGGTAGGCGGGGTTGGCTGCTTCGCGGCCGGCACCGAGCACGTACACAGCACATGTTGTTG
The DNA here is from genome assembly GCA_044341115.1 of Candidatus Nanopelagicales bacterium. GTDB lineage: Bacteria > Actinomycetota > Actinomycetes > S36-B12 > S36-B12 > CAIXFB01. The sequence continues at coordinate 11,531 of JBIISH010000004.1, read as the reverse complement.
ATTGAGGGGATGCTCCAGGCTTGCGGCAATCCACCAAGTTGTAGGTCGATGCACCAGTTTGCGGATTTGGGTTGGTGCCATAGAACTCTGCATTGACCTTGATCGGGATGGAAATGGCGGCCCGCGCTGTGGGGATCGCCGGGATGTAGGCGAGTGAGCCCTCTGCGGAGTCACAGTTAGTGGGTGCCGAGCGTGGATTGGCGGGCACTTCGCAGTTCAATGCGTACAGACCCACATTCGCAGGCAGGTTCGTTGCATTGACGGTCAACGTCGATGTGGAAACCAAGTTCACCAGCGGAGTGAAGTTGCGCTGACCACTGATGGTGGCGTTGAACGGATCTGCCGCCTGAGCGGGTACGGCGACAACTGCGCCCATGAGTGCTGCAGCACTTGCGATGGCTGCGACTTTTACTGCAAAGGATTTCACGCTATTCCTCCTGGAATATTTGTTTGGGTTACTGCATCGGATGTTGGGTCATCGGAAAGTCACTGGAATTGCGACGTCATAGCGTCGATTAGCTCCTTGCAGATGATCAGCCCGCGCGACGATGGAACATGAAACGGTTCTGCAATCAACGTCGCCGATCATTGGTGAAACTTTTATGCGGGTGGTGAATGAGCCTTTCTTGCCATACGGCGATGTCAGGTTTCGCGCGTAGGGCGGGGGATTGGATGAGATCCACGCGGATGCCTGCGAGCTGCCGTCCATGTCGATACCACCACCGCACGGCCCTGGTTTTGCGCCCTGTTCAGGGGTTACGCACAGAGCTACGTAAATGCCCACGGCTGGGTTGAATCCCTTGCCCTTGATCGTGAGTAGCTGGCCTGCAGGGTCAAGGCCTCGCTTGAGCGAAGACGTGATTGTTTGTCCGTTGCCGTTCTGTGCAGCGAGTGCGCTTGGGGCGATGGATAGAGCCATCACGGTTGCAGCTAGTGCAGATGCCAACATCGCATGCGCGATGCGACGACGTGAACTCATGCATTCAACTTATGCGTTGGACTAAATGGCTTTCCTTGACACGGTGTCGGGGTGTTTCCGACACCGCATCGGGAAACGTCGGAAAACTCTCCCGCATACTTCTGTTATGCGGCGTGCTGGACTCTCCTCAGCATTCGCGAGTGTGATGTTGTGCGTCATGCTGGCGGGCTGTGGGTCAACGAGCACAGCCGAGATCCCGGCTGGAACTCCTGTCGAGAACATGACCAAGCCCACTTCCATCGAGTGGCCACTGGTGATCACCTCTGCCTCGCTTCCGGCGGTTACCCCCGTCATTGAGGCGTCTTCACGTCAATCTCCAGCTCGGATCGTCACGCTTGCTACCGGCGCAGGTGAACTAATCGCGGCGATGGGGGTGGGTGGTCAGGTGGTGGGTCGGGATGAAACAAGTTCGGCTCCGCAAATTGAAGGCGCCCCGATCGTGACGAAGGCGCATCAAGTCTCTGCTGAGCAGGTTCTCGCACTCAAACCAGATCTGGTGATTATTGATGCGGCCACCGGTCCGGTGGAAGTCCTTGACCAGATTCGTGCGTCGGGTATTCGCGTGGAGATGCTCCCCGACACATGGACCGTTGCCGACATGGCGCCACGAATTGATGCATTGGGCGGATTTCTCGGGTTGAGCGCTTCCAACATTGCACTGGCACAAGAGCGTCTCATTCCCTCAGTTCCGGACACGTCAACGGAGGGACCGCGTGTGGCATTTCTCTATCTGCGTGGGCCCTCTTCGATTTATCTACTAGGTGGGGAAGGGTCAGGTGCTGATGCGCTCATCGAGGCCGCGGGTGGTGTTGATGTGGGGGCAGAGGCAGGGTACGAACCATTCACCCCCCTTACCGCTGAGGCACTTATTGCTGCGGCGCCCGACGTTTTGCTTGTCATGACAGAAGGCCTGGCATCAGTCGGGGGAGTAGATGGACTGCGTGCTTTGCCAGGAGTCGCGCAGACGCCTGCAGGTGCAAGTGGCCGGGTGATTGCTGTTGATGACACCGTGCTGCTCTCCTTCGGTGCGCGCACAGGTGCCTTGATTGAGAACTTGCGGGCGGGTCTGGCTCGTTCATGACCCGATTGAATACTCGCGCTAGTGCGGTTTCTATTGCACTCATTGTTGCGCTCGTTCTCGTTTCACTGCTGTCTCTGCGAACGGGCATCGCTGAATCAACATACGAGATCGTGATGAACATTCGGGCGCCACGCCTTGCCATGGCGATTACCGTCGGTGCTGGTTTGGCGGTGGCCGGCAGCGTCATGCAGGGACTGTTCCAAAATCCGTTGGCTGATCCAGCAATCATTGGTGTCTCACCAGCTGCGGCTGTTGGTGCTGTCGCGGCCGCTGCCTTGAGTGCGGCGTTTAACCTGCCCTTTGCTGCAATTGCAGCGATTGTTGTTGCCACTGTCGGGATCGTGATTGTGGTCAGCGTGGCCCGACAAAACGGTCGCACGCAAACCGTCACGCTCCTACTTGCTGGAGTTGCGGTCGCCTCTTTCGCTGGCGCACTCCTTGCCGTGTTGGTAAGTGTGAATGCACAAGCTGGGGTTCGGCCACTTTCTTTTTGGCTTGGTGGCTCTTTTGCTCTCAGTACCTGGAGCGGAGTGATAACCACTGTGCCTTTCGTCTTGGTTGGCGTGCTCCTTGCCATACTGCTTGGCAGATCACTCGACTTGTTCTCCCTCGGAGAGCGCAACGCCGAATCAATGGGCGTGAATGTTGATCGAACCCGGCTCCTCGGAATGGGCGCCACGGTGCTGCTCGTGGCGGCTGGGGTAGCTGTCGCAGGAGTGATCGCGTTTGTTGGTCTAGTAATTCCGCATGCGGTGCGTGCGGTGATTGGCCCGGCCCATCGCGGATTGATTATGGCCAGTGCTTTAGCTGGTGCGTTGCTCTTGGTCGTAGCAGATCTACTCGCCCGAACCCTCGCATCTCCAGTGGAGATTCCAGTGGGTGCGATCACTGCTCTGGTTGGTGCACCCATTTTCTTCGTATTGCTTCGTCGCACCCGAGCCGACCAAGGGGGCTGGGGATGAGCGCGCAGGCACACGTTGCCCTATGCATCGACAACGTGTCAGTCCGCAGCGGGGACAGAGCGCGTCTTGCTGGGGTTTCACTTGACATTGCAGAAGGCGAGGTCGTGGGGCTCTTCGGGCCTAATGGCTCAGGGAAGTCGACCCTGCTGGGGGTGATCTCTGGAGAACTTGCGCCAACCTCGGGTGAGGTGGCTCTGGCTGGCACACCTATATATGGGATGGATCCACTGACAAGGGCACGCACCCGCGCCGTTCTCGGCCAGGACAACCCATCGATCTTCTCTTTCCAGGTGCGTGAGGTTGTCGCCTGGGGACGGCATTGTTGGCGGGGACGGGTTGAGGCGACCGACGACGAATCGATCATTTCCGAGAGCATGGCGGCATTTGACGTGACGGGGCTCGCAGATCGCGTTCTGACGCAGCTCTCTGGCGGTGAGCGCGCCCGGGTCCACCTTGCTCGCGTGGCCGCCCAGCGGGCACCGGTCTTGCTCCTCGACGAGGCTGATTCGCATTTGGATCTCGTGGGCCGAGCCCATGTGGATGCGCTGGTCAACTCCCATCGAGCTCGCGGCGGCACCTGCATAGTCATTTCTCATGACCTGCCCAGACTTGCCGCGGTGGCTGATCGAATTGTGCTGCTCGCCGGCGGCACGGTGCTTGCATCTGGCACGCCAGCAGAAGTTTTCACAGCGAGGTGGATCGCACAGGCATATGGAGTGGGTGAGCCTGAAGCGCAACGACTGCTGACCGGACAGATAACCTGAGCGGCATGCTCAAAGGAATCGATCCGCTGCTGAGCGGAGACCTATTGCAGATCCTCGACGACATGGGGCACGGCGATCAACTGCTGCTCGTGGATCGGAACTACCCGGCGGTCTCAAGTGGTCGGCCGGTTATCCGGTTGGGCGAAGTCGGAATCATGCGGGCGGCGGAAGCAATCCTCAGCGTCTTCCCTTTGGACTCGTTCATCTCCCACCCGCTCGAACGGATGGAGGTTGAGAACGACCCGACAAAGACAACTGCGGTGCAGAACGAACTCCTCGCCTACGCATCAAAAATCGAGGGTCGCCCGCTCGAGTTCGGTGTGATCCCGCGCTTGGACTTTTACCGTCGGGCCCAGAACGTCTATGCGGTGGTGCACACGCTCGACGCCCTCCCGTACGGTTGCTTCATATTTCACAAAGGTGTCATTTAAATAATTGACGTTCTTGCTCATATTCGCACTTCGAAGGGAACGCACGTGTCAGATAAGGAAATTGAGATTGGCGACGACATCACTATCGACGTGATTGTTGACGAGAACAATGTGGTGATGGGAGCAGTGAGCGATGAAGTCCTGGTCATCACGAGTGAAGACGGTTCTATCGTCGACGAAACGATTGATGTGCTCGATGCTGACGGTTCTCTCCTGATGGAAGATGAAAAAATCAGTGTCTATGACGCTGATGGCAATTTGGTCGCCGAATCAGAAACCATCGCGATCGCGTTGGACCCAGACGCTACTTCTTGATCACTCATGGGCCGCATTCTCGTAGCAGGGGTTGACTCCTCCACCCAATCGGTGAAGGTTGTTGTTCGCGACGCTGATACTGGCGAGTTGGTGCGTGAGGCTCGCGGCACCCACCCTGATGGCACTGAGGTTGATCCAGCGCACTGGTGGAGTGCTTTAGAAGGTGCAACCGCTGGTGTTCTTGATGATGTGGCAGCGCTATCTGTTTCTGCTCAACAGCACGGCATGGTGGCACTGGATGAGTCAGGCGCGGTGGTGCGCGATGCATTGCTGTGGAACGACACCCGTTCGGCTGGCGCAGCAACCGAACTGATTGCTGAACTGGGCGGGCCGCAGCAATGGGCGGATGCGGTTGGCAGCGTGCCGGTTGCGGCTTTCACCGTGACCAAATTGCGTTGGATGGCGCAACACGAACCTGAAAATGCGGCGCGCACATCGCGGGTGATGTTGCCGCACGATTATTTGACGTGGCTCCAAGCCGGTTCTCCTAGTACCGCGTTTACTGACCGCGGTGATGCGAGCGGCACCGGCTATTTCGATCCGGCGTCCAATCAATATCGCCGGGATCTTTTGACTCTTGCACTCGGCCATGACGCCGAGCTGCCCGAGGTAGCTGCTCCCGCTCAGGTTGTGGGAGAGACCGCTACTGGGGTGTTGCTGGGTCCAGGAACCGGAGACAACATGGGTGCTGCGCTGGCACTGGGCTTAGGTGCAGGCGACGTCGTGGTGTCACTCGGCACATCGGGCACAGCCTTTGCTTGTTCAGATGTGCCATCGCATGATGGCAGTGGATTAGTCGCAGGGTTTGCTGATGCGACCGGGCGCTTCCTTCCACTGGTCTGCACGTTGAATGCGGCTCGGATCTTGACCTCGACCGCCTCGATGCTCGGAGTTGACCTCGACTCGTTTGCACAGCTTGCCCTTTCGGCTCAGCCAGGTGCGGGCGGCCTAGTGCTGCTGCCTTACTTCGATGGCGAGCGCACGCCCAACCTGCCCGAGGCTCGTGGGTCGATGCACGGAATATCGCGCGACAACTTGATTCCGGCCAACATCGCCCGGGCGGCGATCGAGGGAATGCTGGGTGGCCTGGCCGATGCTGTTGATGCACTCGTTGCCGTGGGTGTGACCCCGCGCCGCGTTCTACTGGTGGGAGGAGCCGCTGCCAACTCGGCAGTCGGTTCGATTGCCGCAACGATGTTCAACGTGCCCGTGGAAATCCCCCCTGCAGGTGAGTATGTGGCCGATGGCGCCGCCAGACAGGCGGCTTGGGCCCTCAAGGGTGGGCCGAGCGCCCCAGATTGGGATGAGCTCCGGGCGGGGTCAGTGGTGCGCTTCGATCCGGCACCGGTGCCTGCTATCCGTGAGCAGTACGCAGCAGCACGCATGGGTCTGTACGACTTGTAGCTGCTGCTTGATTTCTTTCGCGTGACCAAATCGTTACGGGAAAACATCCCATAAGTGCCATATTCGCCTTGTGTGAGCTAGCCCACTTGCATATGTTGTGTCACACAACAATTCACAAGAGGGCCTTTCTTCTGGTCCTATTGCTTCACGGAGGCGAAACGTGTCTGATGCCCTGACCCCCACCCCCGAAAATAAATTCGCCTTTGGGCTGTGGACGATCGGCCATCCAGGACGCGATCCCTTCGGCGATTCGACCCGCCCGCCGGTCAGCACTGCTGATTTTCTGCGGGGCCTTGCAGACATTGGCGCATGGGGCGTGAGTTTCCACGACGACGACCTCATGACCTTTGGTGCGCCGGAGTCACAGCGCCGCGCAGAACTTGACGCTTTTAAGAAGTCTCTTGATGAGACGGGCATTGTCTGCTCGATGGCCACCACCAATCTTTTCTGGCATCCGCTGTTCAAGGACGGTGCGTTCACCTCGAACGATCGCAATGTGCGTCGCTACGCAATTGCCAAGACGATTCGCAATATCGATGTTGCGGCCGAATTGGGCGCACCCACGTATGTTTTCTGGGGCGGCCGAGAGGGCGTGGAAAGCGCAGCGAGTAAAGAGCCGCGTGATGCCCTTGACCGTTACGCAGAAGCACTCAACTTCTTTTGTGGCTACGTCAAAGACAAGGGCTACAACTTGCGCTTTGCGATTGAGCCGAAGCCGAACGAACCCCGCGCAGATACTTTCCTGCCGACGATCGGTCACGCCATGGCATTCATCCAGACTTTGGAAAATCCAGAGATGGTGGGGCTCAACCCTGAGGTCGCGCACGAGACCATGGCCGGCTTGAGTTTCTACCAGGGCGTTGCGCAAGCACTTTGGCAAGACAAGCTCTTCCACATTGACCTCAACGATCAAAAGATCGGTCGCTTCGATCAAGATCTTCGTTTTGGCTCCGAGGGCATCAAGGACGACTTCATGCTCGTCCGCTTGCTGGAGCAGAGTGGCTATTCCGGTCCCAAGCACTTTGATGCACGCCCATACCGCAACGAATGGGGCGATGGCATTTGGGACTTTGCCCGCGGGTGCATGCGCACCTACCTCGCACTCGCGCAGAAAGCGCGCGAGTTCGACCAAGATCCTCGAGTAAAGGAGGCGATGGAAATTGCCAGCGTCTTCGAACTCGCGGAGTCGTCTGTCGGACCGTATTCCACGGAGACCGTTCAGCGACTTCTGGACGAAAGCTTCGATCCCGATGCCCTAGCGGCACGCACGTATGGGAACGAAGCGCTCGACCAACTCGTCATTGATCGAATCCTCGGGATCTGATCTACGTCGGTCGGTACCCCGAACGATGATGGCGATTCACTCCACTACAAAGCAGGGAAACCTGCAGGGGAAGGAACTACACCGTATGTCAAGGAAAATGTATGGAGCACTCGCTGCAGTTGCAGCGGCATCGCTCATCCTCACCGCGTGCAGCTCATCGGATGACACAGCAACTGATGCTGCAACAGCCGAGGCCACCGTGGAAGAGACTGTCGAAGAGGCAGTTGAAGAGGTCGCTGGCGGCGCCGGTGGCAACGCTTGCGTCATCCTCCCGGACAGCCAGTCTTCCGATCGTTGGGAGAACCAGGATCGTCCGGCCATCCAGGCTGCACTGGAATCAGCAGGCTTCACCGCTGACATTCAGAACGCACAGGGTGACACCAACCAGTACCTCACCATTGGCGATCAGATGCTCGCCACCGGTTGTGGCGTCATGATCCTTGTTGACCTCAACGGCTCGGGCGCAACCGTGGCCGAAAAGGCCAAGGCTCAGGGCATCCCGGTCATCGCATACGACCGCCCCTTCGCACCTGCTGATTACTACGTCTCCTTCGACAACGTGAAGGTTGGACAGCTCCAGGCCGAGGGTCTCCTCAAGTGCCTCGCCGACAACGGCGTTGACGCTGCAGCAGCACAGGTTGTGTTCCTCAACGGTTCACCAACAGATGGCAACGCTGCAATGTTCAAGGAAGGCTATGAGACCACTCTCGCAGCCGCCGGCATCACCCCTGTCAAGGACGAGTCCGTACCGGACTGGGACAACCAGCAGGGTGGCGTCATCTTCGAGCAGATCTTCACTGACATCGGTGGCAAGGTTGACGGCGTTCTCGCTGCCAACGACGGCCTCGGTGGTGCAGCAATTGCTGTCCTCGACAAGAACGGCATCACCGTTCCGGTGACCGGCCAAGATGCAACCCTTTCGGGTCTGCAGAACGTGCTCTTGGGCAAGCAGTGCATGTCCGTCTTCAAGAACACCGCTCTTGAGGCTGGCGACGCATCCAACCTCGCCATCGCACTCCTGAATGGCGAAACACCTGAAGCACCAGCAACCGTTGACGTCGGTGGCGTCTCGGTCCCGGCGATCTACTCAACGCCGGTCATCGTGTACTCAGAGAACGTTCAGGAAGTTCTGGACGCCGGCACCGCGGGCTTCACCGCAGCCGAGCTCTGCACCGGTGATGTTGCAGCAGCATGCACGGAGTTGGGCATTCAGTAACAACTGAAGCCTGAAGTAGTGCAAGGTGGGGTCCACGGATTTCGTGGGCCCCACCTTCACAACCAGAGCAAATATTCGTTTCCATCTCAGGAGGACTTGTTGACCACCTCACCCATACTTGAAGTTCGACAGGTGACCAAAAGTTTTGGCGCAGTCGATGTTCTCAAGGGAATCGACTTCGAGGTCATACCTGGCACCGTCACCGCCCTCGTGGGCGATAACGGCGCCGGCAAGTCCACCCTGATCAAGGGTCTCGCAGGTATCCAGCCCTTCGACTCGGGCGAAGTCACGTTCGAGGGCGTCAAAGTCAACCTCAACGAACCGCGCGATGCTGCTGAGCTTGGTATAGAAGTCGTGTATCAGGACCTCGCGCTGTGCGACAACCTCGACATCGTGCAAAACATGTTCTTGGGCCGCGAAGTCAAGCGCGGTCTGCCACTCGATGAAGCCGATATGGAGTCTCGCGCTGGCGAAACCCTGAAGAGTCTCTCGGTGCGCACCGTGAAGTCGCTCAGGCAGAAAGTCTCTTCACTTTCAGGTGGCCAGCGTCAAACGGTTGCGATTGCCCGTGCGGTGCTCTGGAACAACAAGGTCGTCATTCTCGATGAGCCAACTGCTGCTCTCGGCGTCGCACAGACCGAGCAGGTTCTGAATTTGGTCAAGCGGTTATCTGAGCAAGGCTTGGGCGTTGTCATCATTTCTCATAACCTGCAAGACGTCTTTGAGGTAGCCGATTACATCTACGTGCTCTATCTCGGCACCATGGTGGTTCGTCTGAAGCGTGAGGACACGAGCCCATCCGAGGTTGTCGAGTACATCACGGGCGGCAAGACCAATAACGCAGGTTCGAATGGAGACCTCGTATGAGCACCCAGTCAGACATTCCGGCCTACCTCCAAGCACAGAACTCCACACTGAAAGACACGTGGGCCACCTACCTAGGTCGTGTGCGTGGCGGCGATATGGGCCCGCTCCCTGCGGTCATCGGGCTGATCGTTCTGGTGATTCTTTTCTCTTTCCTCCGACCAGTGTTCTTCACTCCGCTGAACTTTGCGAACTTCTTCACCCAGGCAGCCGTTGTGGCAGTTCTTGCGATGGGCATCGTTTTCGTATTGTTACTGGGCGAGATTGACCTTTCCGCAGGTGTCACCTCCGGAGTTGCCGGGTCGCTTCTTGCAGTGACGATGGCTCGGAACGGACTGTCCTGGTACGTCGCACTCGCTCTTGCTCTGGTCGTCGGTCTGCTCATCGGTTTGTTCATCGGTGTCCTGGTTGCGAAGGTGGGAATCCCATCCTTCGTGGTGACCCTCGCGCTCTTCTTGGCGTTCCAGGGGCTGGTTCTGGTGATCATCGGTGAAGGCGGCAACGTCCGCGTCACGGATCCGGTCATCTTGGCAATTGAGAACAGCAATATGCCAATCTGGCTGGGCTGGACTCTGTATGTGGTGATGGTGCTGGGCTATTTGCTCGCTGCACTGAACGGCCGGCGGCGCCGGCTCGCTCGCGGATTCTCCGGAACCCCGCTCTCGGTGATCTTGATCAAGGCTGCGGTGATTGCAGTGGTCGGTTTTGCCACCGTGTGGGTCCTGAGTCTTGAACGAAGCACCAACCCAGAGGTAAACCCGCTCAGCGGAGTCCCGATCATCATCCCGATCATTGCGGTGATTGCACTCGTCTTTGGATTTGTCCTCGAGCGCACCAAGTTCGGTCGCCATGTGTATGCGGTTGGTGGCAACGTGGAAGCAGCCCGTCGTGCTGGCATTCGAATTCAACAGGTGCGGATTGCAGTCTTCGCGATCTGTTCCACCACGGCCGCATTCGCTGGCGTGGTTGCAGCGAGCCGGGCAGCGTCCGTTGATCCAAACGCTGGTCGATTCATTGTGTTGAGCGCGATTGCCGCAGCGGTGATCGGTGGTACCTCGCTATTCGGTGGTCGCGGCCGGATCTACGACGCACTCATCGGTGCTGCTGTGGTTGCGGTCATCGACAACGGAATGGGTTTGCTTGGATATTCTGCGGGTGTGAAGTTGATGATCACCGGTGGTGTACTGATGCTGGCAGCTGGTGCAGATGCACTGTCGCGTAAACGTTCCACTTCTACGGGCAGGTAGGTTCTTTTCTCGATGTTGCATACCAGTGCCGCAACTCAAGATGAGTTGCGCAGACACAATCTGGCGCGCCTCGTGCGAATCCTGCACAACTCAGGCGCAACTACGCGATCTGATCTCGTTGCATTAACAGGCCTTAACCGAAGCACCGTGGGTGTGCTGGTCAGCGAGTTGGTCTCAGCTGGTTTGGTGGAAGAAGTGGCCGGACCAGGCGGCAACGTGGGCAGACCTTCGTTAGTTGTTCGCCCAGTTGCTGATTCAGCGGTGGTCACGGCGTTTGACGTCCGCGTTGGGGTAACGGTGGGTGCGATTGTGGGTCTCGGCGGCACCACGCTGGCAACGGTTGAATCACCGAACGGTCCTGGACTGCTCACGCCGGAAGCGGCCATATCTCAAATAGTTGCCATGGCCGCCGAACTCTTCAACGCAGTCCCTGACGGTGCGTCGTGGGTTGGTGTAGGCGTCGCAATTCCTGGAGTGGTGAATATTGATTCAGGACTCGTGCTCCTAGCTCCCAACTTGCAGTGGTCTGATGTGGAGTTCGGCGCGCAATTGGAGACCGCCATGAGACAAGAGTTCGGTGGCTGTCCTCTGGTCCACTTGGGAAACGATGCAAACCTTGGTGCGATGTCGGAATCAGTGCGCGGCGTCGCTCGCGGACGGCACAACGTCATTTATCTCTCGGGCGATGTTGGCATTGGTGGTGGCATCGTGCTTGATGGACGAATCCTCTCCGGCAACGGCGGATACGGGGGGGAGGTGGGTCATATGGTGGTGCGTCCTGATGGCCGGCCGTGCAGGTGCGGGTCTCAGGGTTGTTGGGAGACCGAGATCGGTCAGGAGGCGATTCTTCGGGCTGCAGGGCTCGATCCGAAGACGTCATCCATCGATGAATTCGTCAAACGAGCAGATGATGGCGATCCGCAGGTACTCCTCGCGATGGATTC
>JBIISH010000114.1:0-5847 GCA_044341115.1 Candidatus Nanopelagicales bacterium | reverse complement strand
TCGGTGGCACGCTGCCCGGACCGATCTGGCGTGAGTCCATGCAGGCAGCACTCGGTTCGTCTCCTGCTATGCCATTCGTGCTCCAGACTGTCGTGCCGATTCCCGTGGCCGCCCCACCCGCGGTTGAGCCACCTCGCGAGGAGGTGCTCGAAGAAGCTGAGAACTTTATTTTCGACAACCTCGACCCGAACACCACCGGCGAAGTGCCAGAAGAGTTCGACAACACTGATCCGGCACCTGCAGCTGATCCTGCAGCGCCAGCGCCACCCGCCCCGCCTGCTAACAACGAGTTCGATCCAGTACCTGCAGGCTGAACCCCTACTGGTCGCCTGATTACTGGTTGAGCGCCTGCTTCACGAGCGCAGCAACCTGGCCGCCATCAGCGCGACCTTTAACCTGCGGCTGCACGATCTTCATGACCTGTCCCATGAGTGCTCCACCGGTTGCGCCACTGCTACTGACTTCAGCAACCGCAGCCGCAACGATCGCAGCAACTTCATCCTCACTCATCTGCTGCGGCAAATATTTGGCGATCACCTCTAGTTCTGCGCGTTCGCGCGCAGCAAGCTCGGGGCGCTTCGCATCGTCATAGGCCTCCGCGGCCTCCTTGCGCTTCTTCGCCTCTCGGCCGAGCACGGTGAGGATGTCATCGTCGGTGAGTACCTTGGACTCTTTACCAGCGACCTCTTCGTTGGTCACCGCAGTCAGAACCATGCGGAGCGTGCTGGCCGCCACTTCGTCACGCGCCTTAATGGCCACGGTGAGATCGGACTGCATGGTCTCTTTCATTGAGGTCATGCGACCATGTTGTCATGCATCCCTCCGTGCGCGCAGCCATGGGCGTTGCCGCCCTCGGCGCGGCTGGGCTCGCTTACGCCCACTGGGAGTCGCGGCATTTCACATTACGTCGCGTGGAGATCGACCTACTCCCGGAAAACCAGCCTGCTTTGCGGGTTCTGCACCTGTCGGATCTGCACTTCGTGCCACGCCAGAAAAACAAAATTGCGTGGGTGCAGTCCTTGCGCGAGCTTCGCCCCAATGTGGTCATCGCAACCGGTGATTTTCTTTCCCATGCCGAAGCGATTCCCGAGGTGCTCGAAGCACTCGATCCCTTTTTCGACCTGCCCGGTGCCTTTGTTCTCGGCAGTAACGATTACTACGCACCCAAGCCGATAAACCCGGCCCGTTATTTGCAGGGCCCTTCCGGGCTCGAACCCACGCGCACAATGTTGCCGTGGGGTGACCTCGTTTCTGGTCTGGTCAACTCCGGTTGGACGGATCTATCCAATGCGCGCGCCACCCTCGAAGTGGATTCACGCATCGTCGATGTGCGCGGGGTAGATGATCCACACATCAGCCGAGATCGCTATGACGAGGTGGCAGGCGCATTCGATTCCGCCGCAGATTTCTCCATGGGTGTGACGCACGCTCCATACCTGCGCGTGATCGATCGGATGGCCGACGATGGCGCGGATCTGATCCTCGCCGGCCACACCCACGGTGGCCAGCTGCGCGTGCCGGGTTACGGCGCACTCGTCACCAACTGCGACCTTGATACCAAGCGCTCACGCGGGCTTTCTCGTCACCAAGAATCGTTTCTGCACGTCTCAGCGGGGATCGGCACTTCGCCGTACGCGCCGTTCCGGTTCGCGTGCCCGCCCGAGGCAACGCTGCTCACGCTCACCTAATCCCCTTCGCGATTTCGCCCGTGTCCCGGGTGGAATCACCAAATGGCGCGCGATTCAGACCCCGAATGGTGAATTCACACGGGTGGAATCAGGCGTTCAGCGGAACGCGCCGCTGTAGGCATTCAGCGCCGGCTGCCCACCAAGGTGCGCGTAGAGCACGTTGCTCGTGGGCGGGATCTCACCGGACTTCACCAGGTCGATCAGCCCATCCATCGACTTTCCTTCATAGACCGGGTCGATGATCATGCCCTCGAGGCTGCCGGTGAGCCGGATCGCATCGATCGTCGATTGCACGGGGATGCCGTAGAGGTCACCGGCCCAGCCCTCACGCACGATGATTTCGTCGTCGGTCAATTCTCTGCCAAGGCCAATGAGTTCTGCGGTGTTGCGAGCAATGCGGGCAACTTGCGCGCGGGTCGGCTCGATTTTGGCTGATGCATCAATGCCGATGACGGTGCGCGGACGGTCTTGCCCGGCAAAGCCCGCGATCATGCCGGCCTGGGTGCTGCCCGTGACGCTGCACACGATGATGGTGTCGAAGAAGACGCCGAGCTCAGCCTCTTGGGCCTGCACCTCGTAGGCCCAGTTCGCAAAACCGAGACCGCCAAGCCGATGATCGGAAGCACCAGCCGGAATCGCATAGGGCACACCGCCCCGATCGCGCACATCGTCGAGTGCCTGCTGCCAGGAATCGCGAAAACCAATGTCGAAGCCAGCTGCATCAAGACGAACCTCTGCACCCATGATCCGCGAGAGCAGGATGTTTCCCACTTTGTCGTTGACCGAGTCTGGCCAATCAACCCATGCCTCCTGCACCAGCACAGCTTTCATCCCGATTTTCGCCGCGACGGCTGCTACCTGGCGGGTGTGGTTGGACTGCACGCCACCGATCGACACGAGAGTGTCTGCTCCTTGCGCAATGGCATCGGGAACGAGGTATTCAAGTTTGCGCGTCTTGTTACCGCCGTAGGCCAGGCCGCTGTTGACGTCTTCGCGCTTTGCCCAGATCCGCGCCCCACCAAGATGCTCGGTGAGCCGGTCGAGTGGATGGATCGGTGATGGACCGAAGAGCAGCGGGTACCGCGGGAAATCGTGAATGGACATGGCGTAACCCTAGGTGCCGACCGCCAGCCGGTGAATGGCTCTGGCTCCGTTAGATAGACTCCGACGGCTCCGGAAACGAAGGCTGTTTTCGGATCGGGGTGTGGCGCAGCTTGGTAGCGCGCTTCGTTCGGGACGAAGAGGCCGTGGGTTCGAATCCCGCCACCCCGACACCAAGTCCGGGGGTCGCGCAGTGCGGCCCCCGGTCACACACACAGGGAGGGCACATGACTCTTCCTGACCGACGCCCGGCCCGCGGAGATTTGGGCCCGGTCACCCGGGAATACGTGAAGTCGATGGGGTGGCGCAGCGTCAACTTTCATACCCATATCTCGCTCGTGAACAAGTACGTCTACGTCGAGGTGCCCAAAGCCGGCTGCGGCACGATGAAGGCCACCCTCGGTGCTTTAGAGGGCGCTCGTCTGAATGCAACCCACGCCCAGCGCTTCCAAGACAAGCCGCATAACGGGGTGAAGTCCGGCGCGCATGTGCGTCCCTACCAATTGCCAGCGGATCTACTCGAGGAGGCGTTTACGAGTTCTGCCTACTCGCGTTTCACGGTGGTGCGCGATCCGGCCTCGCGTGTGCTCAGTGGCTACCTGGAGAAGATTCGGCAGGGTCTACGCCAGAGTGAGGAGATCGTTGCCGCCCTTACCGAGCGCACCGGTCACGCTATCGCTCCTGCTGATGTGTCTTTCAGTGATTTTCTTTCAGTGATCGACGGTCAGCCCTCGCGCGATCAGGATCCCCATTGGCGCAGACAAGCCGATCACATTGGCCTTGGCATCATCAACTACAACGCGGTGATCCATTTGGAAAACCTTGATACGTCGTGGGATCAGATCGCACAACTCACGCGAACACCTGACTTGAGTGAATCGTTCTACTGCAAAACCGCAACGCACGCGTCGAGTAAAAAAGCCGAGTACTACGACGACGCAACGCGGGCGCTAGTGCGCACGATTTACGCTCGCGATTACGACGAACTGGGTTACTGAAGCAGTTCGCGGGCAACGAGTTCGGCGATTTGCACCGCGTTGAGAGCAGCACCCTTACGCAGGTTGTCGTTGCTGACGAAAAGCGCAAGACCACGGTTACTATCAACGCCAGAATCCTGACGCACCCGGCCCACGAAGGATGGATCTGCACCCGCTGCTTGCAGCGGAGTGGGCACCTCGGAGATCTCCACACCAGGAGCTGCGGCGAGCAGTTCCAGAGCGCGTTCGGGAGTGATTGCGCGCGCGAACTCAGCGTTGATGGCAAGTGAGTGACCGGTAAACACCGGAACCCGCACGCAGGTGCCTGATACACGAAGATCTGGCAGGCCAAGGATCTTCCGGCTCTCGTTGCGTAGCTTTTGTTCCTCGTCGGTCTCCAACGATCCGTCGTCGACGATATTGCCGGCCAGCGGGATCACGTCGAAGGCAATATTGCGCACGTATTTTTTCGGCGCAGGAAATGTGACCGCGGATCCATCGTGCGTGAGCATCTCAAGATCCTGGTCGACAACCGCGCGCACCTGACTGGCCAATTCCTCAACGCCTGCAAGGCCGCTGCCTGAAACTGCTTGGTAAGAACTCACCACAAGGCGCTCAAGCCCGGCCTCGATAGCAAGTGGCTTTAGGACCGGCATCGCTGCCATCGTGGTGCAGTTCGGGTTCGCGATGATGCCTTTGCGCATTTCGTGAATGGCCTCGGGATTGACCTCGCTCACTACCAGTGGCACATCGGGATCCATCCGCCAAGCCGATGAGTTATCGATGACGATCGCACCGGCCGCTGCGAACTTTGGTGCAAGTTCTTTGGAGGTGGATCCACCTGCCGAGAACAGTGCGATGTCGATCCCAGAAAGATCGGCGGTTGCTGCATCTTCAATCGTGATCGTTTGGCCGTTCCACTCAAGCATTGAGCCAGCCGATCGAGCCGATGCGAGCAACCGCAGCGTGCCGATCGGGAAATTACGTTCAACGAGCAGTTTGCGCATCACGGCGCCAACCTGGCCGGTCGCTCCGACTACTGCAACGGTGTATTCGCGACTCATCGCCCCGTGCCTCCGTAGACCACTGCCTCACCGTCGGCGTCGAGGCCGAAGGCGGTGTGCAAGGCCTGGACTGCGCGCTGGGAATCCTCAACGCGCGTGACAATCGAGATGCGAATTTCCGATGTTGAAATCATTTCGACGTTGACACTCGCGTCGGCCAGTGCCGTAAAGAACGTGGCCGAAACACCAGGGTGGGAGCGCATCCCAGCACCGACAAGTGAAACCTTGGCGATTTCTTCATCGACGGTGAGCGCTTCAAAGCCAATGGAGCCATGCTGGGCCTGAAGTGCCTGCATCGCTTTCTGCGCCATGCCCTGTGGGCAGGTGAAGGTGACATCGGTGCGACCAGTGGATGCCGCAGAGACGTTCTGCACGATCATGTCGACGTTGATGCTTGCATCGGCGAGCGCACGGAAGATCGCGGCAGCCTCGCCGGGCTTGTCAGGCACACCCACAACGGTCACCTTCGCATCATTCAAGTCAGCTGCGACGCCAGAAATGATCGGTTGCTCCATGGCTTTTCCTTCTGCAATGGCGGCCGCGATGGCCTGCGGGGACATAACGAATGTGCCCTCCTTCGATGAAAAGGAGGAGCGCACGTGAATGGGGAGGTCGAACCTGCGGGCGTACTCCACGCAGCGCAGGTGCAGAACTTTCGCGCCAACCGCGGCAAGTTCGAGCATCTCCTCATAGGTGATGTATGGCACTTGGCGGGCTTTGCTCACTACGCGCGGATCAGCACTGAAAACACCGTCAACGTCGGTGTAAATCTCACAAACCGACGCATTGAGCGCAGCAGCGAGAGCAACGGCGGTGGTGTCAGAGCCTCCGCGGCCAAGGGTCGTGACGTCTTTGGTGTCTTGGGCCACCCCTTGGAAACCCGCAACGATCGGTATTGCACCTTCAGAGATGGCCTCTTGAATCCGGCCTGGTGTTACGTCGATGATTCGGGCAGCGCCATGGGCAGAGTCCGTGATCAGTCCGGCCTGTGAACCGGTGTATGAACGGGCATCGGCA
>JBIISH010000113.1:0-5889 GCA_044341115.1 Candidatus Nanopelagicales bacterium | reverse complement strand
TTGTCCTAATGGGCCCGGCAGCCACCAGATTCACTCGAATGCCCTTTGGGCCAAGGTCGCGGGCAAGATATCTCGATGTGCTCTCGAGCGCAGCCTTTGCGACGCCCATCCAGTCATACACAGGCCACGCGACTGTTGCGTCGAAATCTAAACCCACGACACAACTGCCCTCCTCCAGAAGGGGCAGCGTCGCCATGGCAAGTGACTTAAGAGAAAACGCGCTCACTTCCACGGCAGTTGCAACATCTGCCCACGTTGTGTTCAGGAAATTCCCACCCAGGGCAGACTCCGGTGCGAAACCGATGGAGTGCAATACCCCGTGCAAGCGTGGGGCATGAACCCGCACAGCAGCCTCAAGCCCCGCTAGGTCCTCAGCATTGGTCACATCGAGTTCGATGACCTCCGCAGGCTGCGGCAACCGAGTGGCGGTCCTACGAGTGAGAGAGGAAGCCCGTCCAAAGGACGTGAGAATAACGTGTGCTCCCTCTTCTTGAGCCAGGCGAGCTACGTGGAAGGCGATCGATTGATCGGTGAGAACACCTGTCACCAGGATCGTTTTTCCCTGCAAAATTCCCATGGTTGTTGACCTTTGCTCGCTCACTTAATGACCCATCCCTAGTCCGCCATCGACCGGAATTACCGCGCCGGTGACGTATGCGCCATCTGTTGACGCGAGAAAACTCACCACACCAGCGACCTCGGCGGGGGTCGCATACCTCCCCAGTGGAACAGCGCCCAAGATCTCGCTCTTCCGGGATTCGTCGAGGTCAGCGGTCATGTCCGTATCCACGAACCCAGGCGCCACCACATTGACTGTGATCCCCCGGGAGCCCACTTCGCGTGCCAGGGATCGGGCGGCACCGACAAGGCCAGCCTTGGAGGCGGCGTAATTAACCTGCCCCGCACTCCCCATCATCGCCACTACCGAAGAAATGAAGATGATTCTTCCCTCGCGGGCCTTGAGCATCCCCCTCAGTCCTGCACGTGCCAACCGGATGGATCCACCGAGGTTCGTGGAGAGCACGTCATCAATATCTAAATCCGACATGCGCATCAACAACGTATCGCGCGTTATCCCTGCATTGGCGACGAGAACAGCAATCGGTCCATGCTTCGCTTCCACTTCGCCTATCGCGGTGGTGATCGATTCGGCCGAAGCAACGTCGATCTGGACACAATCCTGACAATCGGGTGCATGACCAGACCTCGTCGCCCCGACCACCAGGTAGCCATCAGTTCGCAAGCGACGAGCCACAGCTGCGCCAATCCCCCGATTAGCACCTGTGACGAGGGCCACACCAGTTGTTCCGGACATCGGCTCAGTCACGGGCGCACGTTAACGGTCGGAATGGCCGGGATCGCACAATCGTGGCTATACGTCTTCAAGTCGGTAGCCCACTTTCACCGTAACCTGGAAGTGATCAACATTGTTCTCACGAACGTAGCCACGCATTTGTGCCACTTCGAACCAGTCGACATGCAGGTGGATAGCGCCAGCCCGTGAGACAGCATTGCGGATGGCCGCCTCGATGGACTCCTTAGAGGTGCCGACAACTTCTGCTATTCCGTATGCCCGATCAGACACGATGCGCCTCCTATGGCTTCCTGTGGCCCCCACCCAGCGGGTGGTCTACCGACAAGAACCGATCTTAGGCGTTTCGACCGATCTACCGGCGTGCGCATGTGCACAAGTGGGCGTAGATTAAAGGGGTGCAGGAGACACCAGTCCACACCATTACCGGGGCTCAGCGCGCCCTCAGTAAAGAACAGAGTGACCGTACGCGTCGCTATTTGATCTCGATGGGGATCCGGACCGCGTGTGTCATTGCTGCAATCTTCGTGCCTGGCTGGCCTCGTTGGGTATTCATTGCAGGTGCCGTGATCCTGCCTTATTTGGCAGTGGTCATTGCCAATGCAGGTCGAACCACTGATGAGGCTGGCGAGCTAGGTGTCCTGGCCCAACCCCAGATCGCCCTGCCGAGCAAAGCGACGGCACTTGAGGGCGTCGTCATTGATCGCCCGCTCACGTAGTCTTACAACGTGAAACCGCTGCTTCTGACCCGGCGTTGGCAAGGTTTCACTTTACTCGTCATTTTTTCAATCGGCGCCTTCGGTGTTCTGAGCTGGTGGCAATGGAGTCGCGCAGAGGAACGTCGTGCCGATCGCATCGCAATCGAAGTGTCAGTTTCAGATCCGAAGGCACTCGAAAGCGCCGCGGAGGTCGATGAACAAATTGCCTTCACCCCAGTCACACTCGAGGGAACTTTTCAGAATGAATACTCGGTGTTGGTTCGAAAAAGGCCATTAGAGGGCTCAAACGGGCTCTGGGTCATGACCCCATTTCAAACAACAGATGGTTTAGAGGTCTGGCTCCTTCGTGGGTGGATGCCAGCCGCAGCGAGTGCCACTGGAGTCATTGAGGTACCCGATGCTCCCAGTGGTGTGGTCAACGTTATTGCAGCTATTCGATCTCCTGAGGGAACAGAGCCAGTAGCGGGCCTCCCCCGAGGTCAGATACCCGGCGTCGATCCCAAGGTGCTTCCGAATACCGGTTCCCCCACCGCGAGCAATTTTCTCCATCTGATGAAAACAAGTGCGCCGGAAGAGGACTTGCTCGCAGTGCCTCTTCCCAGCGTTGATGAGGGGCAGAACATTTCATATGCCGTTCAGTGGATCCTTTTTGCACTCGTGGCTGCGGTGGGCTGGTTTTACTTTCTGCGAAGAGAGGCCAAAGAAGACCGTGACTCAGCCGATGCACTTCATTAGTGCGCATGTTCTTGCTACACATTCTCCTGATAAGCGAACTGGGTTCGATAGAGGTCCGCGTACGCACCGTTGGCGGCCAACAGTTCTGAGTGGGTGCCGCTCTCTCGCACGGCACCAGCGTCAATGACCAAGATCTGGTCTGCCTGAATGATTGTGGACAGCCGATGGGCGATAACAATTGACGTGCGTCCGGCTAGCGCATTCTCCAAAGCTACCTGGACGGCCCTCTCGCTTTCGCTGTCCAAATGAGCGGTCGCCTCGTCCAAGATCACAACACGCGGTCCCTTAAGTAGCAGCCGAGCCAATGCGATTCGCTGCTTTTCTCCGCCGGAAAGGCGGTATCCGCGATCCCCAACCACTGTTCCCAGCCCGTCGGGCAGGGCATCGACCATGTCGATGATCTGTGCCTGTTCACAAGCTTGGCGCAGGTCAGCATCCGTTGCACCCGGGCGGGCGTACAGCAGGTTTGCGCGAATCGTGTCGTGGAACATGTGTGCGTCCTGAACAACTACACCCTCAGCTGCTCGAAGGTCTGCCGAACTGACCTCACGAAGGTCGACATCACCGAAGGAAATGCTGCCCGAAGTTGGGTCATAAAGCCGTGTCAGAAGACTGATAATGGTCGACTTACCAGCCCCAGAGGTTCCCACGAGAGCGGTCATGGTGCCCGGAGCCACAGTGAAACTCAGATCAGACAAGACCAGTGCGCCTGTCCCTCTGCTTTCCTCTCGCGCGGTTGATTCCAGTGATGCCAGCGACACTTCCTCTGCGGAGGGATAACGAAACGACACCTCCTGCACTGAGATACCGAGGGGTCCATCTGGGAGTGGAACTGGATGATCAGGCTCATTCACTAGGGGCTCGAGATCTAAGACTTCAAAAACTCGATCGAAGGAGACCAGGGCGGTCATGACGTCAACTCTGACATTTGACAGCGCGGTTAAGGGTCCATAGAGCTGCGCTAAAAGGGCGACCAACGCGAGAAGCGTGCCAAGAGTTATCGAACCGTTGATGACCAGATTTCCACCCAAGCCGTAGGTGATGGCCGTTGCTAACGATGCGACGAGCAGAAGTGCAGTAAAGAACCAACGGTTAGCCATAGCAATGCGGATGCCGATATCGCGAACTTTCCCCGCCTCACGGGAGAAGTTCGACGCCTCTTCATCTGGACGGCCAAACAGTTTCACCAAGAGGGCGCCCGAGACATTGAACCGCTCGTTCATCTGGTTACCCATGACGGCATTCACAGACATTTGTTCTCGTGTGAGCAACTGGAGGCGTCGTCCCATCCACCTTGCCGGGAGTAGAAAGATGGGAACCAATACAAGTGCTGCCAAGGTGATCTGCCAGGACAGTGCAAACATGGCGATGAGAACCACAATGAGCGAGATCAGATTGCCTAACACGCCCCCCAGCGTGGATGTAAATGCCTGTTGAGCCCCGATCACATCGCTGTTTAATCTAGAGATCAAAGCCCCCGTTTGAGCACGTGTGAAGAAGGCTATGGATTGACGTTGGACATGGTCATAAACTTGTGTGCGCAAATCGAAGATTAATCCTTCACCGATTCGGGCAGAGAAGTATCGCCCAACTAGCCCGACACCAGCATCGATAATCGCCAAGACACCGATCAAGACAGCCGTCCAGGTTACTACTGATGCATCACTTACCGAGATTCCGTCGTCGACAATACGGCGGAAAAGAAGCGGTTGGGCGACAGAAAGTAGAGCGCCTGCCACGAGTGTGATGAGGAAAAAGCCAATGATCGTCCGATAAGGCCTTGCATATGTGAGTATTCGCGCCACCAATGTCCTCGTGACACGCTCATTCTTCACCGATCGGTCTCGGGTGAATGACTGGTAGGTCAGCCAAATATTGTGATTACTCAACGAGTGTTCCCATCGTGACGGCCGAGCAGGTCGCTGAGTCTGCGAATCTGCGAATTCTGCTCAGCTGTCCATGAAGATTCGCCTTCTTCCACCGCAACCAGAAGCCTCTTTACCTCCGAAACAGCCGCCTCAGGGATATTTCTAAGCCCATCAACGAGCCCTGCCAAGGATGCCGCGAGATCAGTGCACACCTGATTAACCAATCCCCAGCGTTCAGCTTCAGTGGCACTGATGTCTCGTCCGCTGGCGCACACTTCGAATGCGCGGTGATAGCCCACTGCTCGCAGTAACCTGCCCGTGGCGCCCAAATCTGGGATGAGACCCAATCGTGTCTCCCGGAGGGCAAATGTAGCCGTAGGTGCGGCTAATACGAGGTCACAGGACATCGCCAACTGCCAGCCTGCTCCGATCGCTGGTCCTTGAACGAGTGCAATCGTGGTCGGGGCGATACCTCGCCAACAAGCAAACCCTGCCTGCGCGTTCTCAATGAACTGACGAACGTCGGACTCAGGCTGGTGTGCCAAGTTCGCGAGTGACTCCCCCGAACTTGAACCATCGAACACGCCTTTGTCGAGACCAGACGAAAAAACGTCACCCACACTCTGCAGGACTACAAAACGAATTTCGGGAGCCAAAGAACTGCAGATCTGAGAAAACGCCGTCCACATCAACGGCGTTTGAGAGTTACGAGTCTGGGGTCTGTTTAAGGTGACTGACATCACGTCGCCATCGATATCGACGAGCAAGCCGGCTTCTTCCAGATCGATCATTGCTGCCCCTCCCCCACTCAAGCTAGTTCCACAAGTTCGGCGTACTCGTCATTCCACAAATCTTCATCGCCGTCCGGAAGAATGAGAACCCGCTCAGGACTCAGTGCGAACACCGCTCCGGGATCATGTGTCACCAAGACTACAGCTCCTGCATAAGAGGCCAGTGCTGAAAGCACTTCGGCTCGGCTTGCTGGGTCCAAGTTGTTCGTGGGCTCATCGAGAAGAAGAACGTTTGAACCCGAAACCACAAGACAGGCAAGCGCTAACCGTGTTTTTTCCCCGCCAGAAAGCACACCCGTTGGCTTATAGACCGACGCACCTTCAAACAGAAATGATCCAAGGACTGTGCGCCTCTTGGTGTCATCAAGATCAGGAGCAGCCGTCGCAATGGTTTCAAGTACCGTTCGCACTGGATCGAGAGTTTCGTGTTCTTGGGCGTAATAGCCCACGACCGCACCGTGACC
>JBIISH010000112.1:0-5893 GCA_044341115.1 Candidatus Nanopelagicales bacterium | reverse complement strand
CTTGCCATGAGCGTGAAATACCCGCAGGTTTCGCTCGCCTGACGGCCCTTTTTCGCGTAACGTGATCGGGACCACACAGCAGGCCGACCACTCGGCCCCAGCGAGGGAGTTCGATCGTGCTTACAGAGTTCAGCGTCCCGCCCGTTGCCCCGTCACCCACCACAGGCAACCTGGCTGACCACGTAGTTGAAAATGCCGCCGTTGCCCCCCAGCAGGAGGTCATCGCCCTACAGCGCGGCGATGCCTGGGTGGGTATGACCGCGGCCGAGTTCCTCCACGAGGTCCAAGCCGTAGCCAAAGGCCTCATCGCCAATGGTGTCGAGGCGGGCCAGCGGGTAGCGATTATGTCCAGAACCCGCTACGAGTGGACCCTGTGCGATTACGCCAGCTGGTACGCCGGTGGCATCGTGGTTCCGATCTACGAAACGTCCTCCGCTGAACAAGTCCAATGGATTCTGAGCGACTCGAACTCGGTCGCTTGCTTCTTTGAGACCCGCCAGCACAAGGCGACCTTTGACTCGGTTTCGGTTGACCTACCCGACGTAACCCGGGCTTGGGTCTTCGACGATGGCGCGATCGAACTGCTCAAGCAGGCTGGGCAGGACGTATCCGATGAGGAACTGGAGTCCCGCCGAGCCCAGGTTCATCCTGAGACGCTGGCGACCATCATCTACACATCCGGAACCACCGGACGGCCCAAAGGCTGCATGATCACCCACAAGAACTTCATGTTTGAAGTGGAGGCAGTGGTCAAGGGTCTTCCCGACGTCTTCCTCGCACCCAACTCCTCAACCCTGCTCTTCCTCCCCGTGGCGCATGTCTTTGGCCGCGCGATCCAGTGTGGTTGCATCCGGGCCCGTGTCCGACTCGGACATGCCCCTGACATCACCCAGCTTCTTCCCCTCCTGGCCAGTTACCAGCCCACGTTCTTGCTGGCGGTACCTCGCGTGTTCGAGAAGGTCTACAACTCGGCGCAGCAAAAGGCCACCGCGGCAGGGAAAGGGCACATTTTTGATACAGCCGCCGCCACGGCAATTGAGTACAGCGAGTCACTAGATGAGGGCGGCCCCGGGCTGAAGCTCAAACTCAAGCACGCTGTCTTCGACAAGCTCGTCTACAAGAAATTGCGGACCGCATTGGGTGGCCGCGTGGAATGGGCGGTTTCTGGAGGAGCCCCACTTGGTGCCCGCCTCGGTCATTTCTTTAGGGGCGTGGGCGTCACGATCCTCGAGGGCTACGGCTTGACCGAAACTTCGGCCGCCTCCACAGTGAACCGACCGAGCGCGCTTGGCATCGGAACCGTGGGTCAGCCCATTCCCGGTACCAGCGTTCGGGTTGCAAGTGATGGCGAAATCTTGCTCAAGGGTGATCAGGTCTTCGCGGGATATTGGAACAACCCCACCGCAACAGCAGAGGTTCTTGAGGCTGATGGCTGGTTCCATTCTGGTGACCTAGGTGAGATTGATGACCGTGGCTTCGTCAAGATCACTGGCCGCAAGAAGGAGATCATCGTCACTGCCGGTGGCAAGAATGTTGCCCCTGCCGTGCTTGAAGATCGCCTGCGCAGCAACTTCCTGGTCAGCCAGTGCATCGTCGTGGGCGATGCCAAGCCATACATCGCTGCCCTGGTCACAATTGATCCCGAGGCCTTCCCAGGCTGGCTCGCTCTGACCGGGAAGCCGGCTGACTCCACCATCGCGGAGATGGTGGGAGACCCAGACCTGGTTGCTGTTGTTCAGTCAGCAGTCGACGAGGCCAACAAGGCGGTTTCTCAAGCTGAGGCAATCAAGAAGTTCTCCATCCTCCCCGTCGATTGGACGATTGACGGCGGTCAACTCACGCCCAAGATGAGTATCAAGCGCGACGTTGTGATGAAGGACTTCGCAGTTCAGGTTGAGGAGCTCTACTCCTGAGTGAGTAAAGACAAGTTAGTTAAGGCATAAGTGAAGGCCCGCACGGACGAAAGTCGGTGCGGGCCTTCACTTATGTCTTGGGTTGGAAAGTGCGCTCAGCCAACGACCCGTCCGATTCCGCTGAACCGTGATGAATACCAAGGGCCAAGAACGCTCGTGACGACGACTCCGGTGCGGGGATTGGCGGCATGCACCATTTTGCCGTTGCCGATGTACATGCCCACGTGATGAGCGCCGCTACCGAAGTAGAAGACCAAGTCACCTGGTTGAGCCTGGCTCAACGGCACTCGACGCGTTACAGAGAACTGAGAGCGGCTGTAATGCGGGAGTGAGATTCCGGCTTGACGCCACGCTTGCATGGTCAAGCCAGAGCAGTCGAATGAGTTGGGGCCGGCAGCAGCAGCTACGTACCGATCGCCCACCTGAGAGAGCGCGTATTGGACGGCCCGGGCAGCACGACCACCGCCGGTGTAACCGCCACCGGCTGATCCGCTTCCGCTACCCGAGGAGGCGCTGATGGCAGCCGATGCGGCCGCAGCAGCCGAGATAGCTGCCTGACGCTCTGCTCTTGCCATCGCAGCAAGGCGATCCCGCTGCTTCTGCTCAAGGCTGTTAAGAAGCGCCTGGGCCTCGGCGAGCTTGCCGTCGGCCTCCTTTTTCGAATCCGACATGTTCTTGCGGGCCCGAGAAGCAATGCGTTCCTTGTCAGCAACGGCCGCTTCTGATTGAGCCAAGCGCAACCGGGTTGTCTGGGTCCGACGCAGGGCGGATGCCTGACCTTGCTGGACCTGGTCGAGCGCTGCTGCCTGAGCCAGAAATTCGTTGGGGTCCTCAGCAAGGAGAACCTGCAGGGAAGTATCGATGCCACCAGAGGTGTACGTGGCTCGAGCCAAGTCATCTACCGATCCGAGGATCGATCGCAGTTCCTTGCGCTCACGTCGAACCTTGGCCTTCAACGTGGCCAGAGTCTGCTGCACATCCGCCAGTTCATTCCGGGCCCGGTTGTAGCGCTCGGTGGCCGACTCGGCTTTGGATTCGAGATCTTGCACCTGTAGACGAACCTGCTCAAGATTTGGCGCTGCTATCGCCGAGGGGGCAACTACCACGCCCGTCGTCGCCATCGCGGCGGCGAGCAGACCTGTCATTAAGGGGCGCACTAAGCGTCCACGAATCACAGATCTCTCCTCACCGTCGGCTCAGCTTGGTCGTTCGCTGGCGGTTCGACGCTGACCGGACACACATCGTTCCGATCCGCATGGACTTGGTTACGGTAACAGATTGATCACGACAGGCAAATCATGGTGGGCGCTGTTTGTCCCCCCTTTAGAGGACAATCAGCCAACGTGCCGATCCATAGGGACAAGTCGAAGTGGAGGGATAAGGCCGCCACCAGCGAGCACCTCCAGCGCACCGGCGTGCTCACTTGCCACGTGGACAATGGGGAACTGGGATGCAGGCTGCTCCCCTGGCTGCCCGAGTAGAACTGACACCACGCAATCGGAGCAGGCATGGGGAAACGCCTGACAAGAACCGCAATCGATATCCATGGATCAGACGCTACGAGGAGGGTCTGACATGGGACTTAGACGCCGCCATCTCCCGGCGACTCTTGGGTCGGTCCACCAAACTCTGGCCGAGGCACTAACTCAATCCGATCGGTAGCTGAGCACCAACGGCAACGGATCTCTTCCACGTTCCCAGCGATGACCGTGGCCTCCTCGACGGTGGCAGCCCCAGACATGTCTACATGCCAGAACTCAGAGACTCGGCTACTCCGAATAACGTCGAATCTGGTCAAGTTTCCACAATGAGCGCAGCGCAGGCGCGTGGTGTCGTCAGGCAATGTCACAGGCAGAACGTACCGTGAGGCCATGACGGGTGGCGCAGGAGTCCAAGCCAGCCTTGACGACATCGGCACCCCGCTGTGCGATGTGACCTTTGTCGTGGTCGACCTCGAGACAACCGGCGGTCCACCGACCGAGGCGGGGATCACTGAAATTGGTGCCGTCAAGGTGCGTAACGGTGAAGTCCTCGGCGAGTTCTCCACCCTCGTCAACCCAGGGCAGCCCATCCCGCCGTTCATCATCGCGTTGACCGGCATCACCAACGCTGCAGTCGCCAATGCGCCGTCCGTTGCTACCGCCGTCTCGTCATTCTTGGAGTTTTCGCACGGAGCGGTTCTCGTCGCTCATAACGCGAGCTACGACATCAGCTTCCTCAAGGGCGCTAGTGCCCGCTTTGATTTGACGTGGCCCACCCATCGCGTTGTCGACACTGCGAGATTGGCGCGAGTGACTCTTCAGCGCGATGAAGTCCGAAACTGCAAACTTGGAACCCTGGCTGCATATTTCGCAGTATCAGTCCAGCCCACGCATCGGGCATTCGATGATGCTCGAGCAACGGTTGAAGTGCTGCACAAATTGTTGGAACGGGCGGGCGACTTTGGGGTTGCCACTCTTGAAGACTTGTCGCAATTCACCAGTCGAGTGAGTCCAGCTCAACGCTCAAAAAGAACTCTCGCTGATCGACTCCCGGAGCGCCCTGGCGTGTACATTTTTCGCGATGAGTTAGGCACAGCCCTCTACATCGGCAAGTCATTAAACATTCGACAACGCGCCCGTAGTTACTTCACTGCTGCTGAACAACGCAAGCGAATGTCCGAGATGATCTCCATCGCAGCAACGATCACACCCATAGTGTGCGCGAGCGAATTAGAAGCGCAGGTTCGGGAAGTTCGACTCATCCATGAAGAGCAACCCCGATACAACGTGAGATCACGTCGAGCCGATATCGAACATTGGATCAGCACTCCGTTGCGCGGCGTTCCACGACTCACCATTTCACGTAATCCTGTTGGCATCATTGAAGGTAGCCACCACTCTCTAGGGCCCTTTTCACGTCGTTCCGTCGCCCAAGAAGTGCAATCCAGCCTCGAGCAATGGTTAGGTCTTAATTCTTGGGCCACCGAAAAATCGATGTCAGATCCGATGGTTTCAGTGCGTCAACTCATGTCTGGTGATGCTCGACAATTCATTTCATTCGCAACCGAGCGGGTGAACATTTCGAAGAAGCTGCAGTCTGGCGCGAACGTTTGGAGCAAGGAGTCGCGGCACTTGTGCGAATGCATCGTCTTCGTGCTCTTTCACAGTGCACCGAACTCGTCGCAGCCATGCCAACGTCAAGCACGGAATGGGAAGTGCACGTCATTCGGTCCGGGTACCTAGCCGCAGCCGGGCAGATAGAGCCACATGCGCATCCGGGAATTCTCATCGATGCACTTGTTGCGGCTGCTGCACATGTGGAGCCTCGCCAAGACCCTGCGCCCGCTGGACTCACCGAGGAAGCCCATTTGATCCTCAACTGGTTAGAGCGACCCGGTGTGCGCATTGTCCGGAGCACAGGTGCGCTTGCATGGCCCATCTACTGCGGCGGAGGTGCACTTCACGACGTTCGCGCCGCAAAACCCGGTCGCCAAGGCTCGCCCCGAGACGGCACATATGAACCAGTTGTGCGCCCGGTGGGTCCACTCTCGCGCGAGCGAGTTAGCCGGATAGCGTCGAGCTGAACGCTGCCCAACGCTGCAATAGCTGCCAAGCCGCACCGCTTGCAACGACTTCTCGGACTCGTGGCAATTGCGCCGCGATTCTGTCCGGCAGTGGTCCCGCCACCCCAATATTCATAGCTGACTCGTATGCGACGAGTGCTGCCGCTGCGTTGAGCTCAACGGCTACCCGGATAGCTTGAGTCTTCTCGATATCGGTGATGGGAGCAGTTGGATCGAGGGCACTGCGCAGCAAGGTGGCGTTGAGTTCGCGATCTCCACCGACGAGGAGCGCAGATTGCACCAAAGAAATGCCGATCGTCGTTGGGTCGAAAACAGATTCAACGACACGATCGCCTGTGGTGTCCCAGATGCGGGTGGGTGCGGTGGTGGAAATCTCATCAAGGCCGTCTTCGCCGCGCACCACCAACGCCTTGAC
>JBIISH010000111.1:0-5911 GCA_044341115.1 Candidatus Nanopelagicales bacterium | reverse complement strand
GAGCTTCCGTGGACCTGTATTTCGCTGAACGAATCGAGTGCTCCAATGAGTTTGTGGGCACCACGCGACACATAATGCGATTCACGTTCTGTCGATACAACAATGGGATCTGAGGTGAGGACCATTGTTGAAGACTTTGAAGCGGTCGCTCCGGAGACCACGACACTGCCCGATTCGATGAGCGACTGCGCCTGCTCTCTAGATCTTGCCAAACCTCGGCGCACTATCTCCGCATCAAGTCGGCGTCGAGACAAGGCTGCGCTACAGGCGGTCAGCGTCGAGGTCGGCCAATACCTGACGAAGCCCGCTATGCACCTCGGTGAAAACCGACGCGTGCTCAGAAACTGCAGCCCCATCAAGAAGGCTCAAAGAGTCGAGGGCTGCATCAACACGAGGTTCACCGGTTGGTTCCCACACGGGAAGGACTAGTTCTGGGTCGTCAAGTTCATCAAGAACCATGACTTCTTCAACCTCCGCAGGCGCCTCGTCAGCGAACGCCTCATCAGCGGGGTCGATCAGGTCACTTTCTTCTGCAGAGATGTTGTCGGTCACGTGGCTGACTCCTCAGTTTCCGTTGAGGAGTCCACGGCAACCTTCTTCTTCTTTACAGGGATTTCGGTTGATTCAACGTTGGCCGATTCAATGACGACGTCGACTTCCCCAGGTTCACAGCATGAACAGTCAGCGCACCTGTCCTGAACAACTTTCAATTCCCCATCAAGTCGTTGAACGTGCTTGCGGAGGGCAGCCAACTCGTCTTCGCGGACAAACCCCACGCGGCCGACAGCTTTGTCGACTTCAGTTCGGATCAAGGAGAGGAGAAGGTCCCGATTCGATTTACTCGTAGCCAGGAGGTCATCGGCCATTTCCTGGACCGATCCCACAACATCAGGGGTCTTTGTCGACATTCCAAGCCCTTGACCGATGAGGCCAGTGACCGCCTCTTTGGCTTTGGCCGCCGTTGCCTCGGTGAGGCCAGATGCCAACTGAATGTAGGTCTTCAACGAATCAAGCACGGTGGTCTCCTTGTAGATCCTTGGTCTCAGGCGCCACCGTACCCGTGAAGGCTTCGAGGGCCTGCATGGCTTGCGGCACAACTACATTTTGGCCGCGGTTTCGACTCGCGAACGTGACCTCTGCCAGCGCTCGAACCGCATCAATCCAAGTGCCAGCTCCCCCGACCTCGACTCCACCCTTTTCATCAACCCGGGCCATAACTCCCCCGCACACAGATTCGATCCCACCCGGGTAATCACGCACC
Source organism: Candidatus Nanopelagicales bacterium (assembly GCA_044341115.1). Taxonomy (GTDB): domain Bacteria; phylum Actinomycetota; class Actinomycetes; order S36-B12; family S36-B12; genus CAIXFB01. Next base: position 4,650 of record JBIISH010000111.1, on the reverse strand, counting down.
TCGACAGGTGGATACTCCTCGTGGAGCACCCCGAGGTCCACACCCACGTAATCGGGCTGGTCAAGTCCTGCCGCACCCAAGAGGTCAGCCACTTCGTGAACTCCAGTGAGCACAAGTAGCGTGGCAAGGCCTGCTGCGCTTCCCCCTCGCACATCAGTATCGAGACGGTCACCAATCATCAGTCCGTGGCTCATGCCGCACCTGCGCAGAGCTTCTTCAAGAAGAGGTGTTTCGGGCTTTCCAGCCATTGCATCGGGTTCCCTGCCTACCGCGTTGGCAACGGCTGCCACCAGTGACCCGTTCCCCGGGGCTACTCCCCGGTCCGTGGGAAAAGTCAGATCAGGATTCGTTGCAATCCATGGCAGCCCGGACTCAATTGCGTAAGCAGCTTCGGCAAGATCTGCCCACGTGACGTGCGGGCTGAAACCCTGCATCACGGCTGCTGGGTTCTCATCCATTGATCGAACTGGCCGATAGCCATGTTCGATCAACACTGTGTCGATTCCAGCACCACCAATCACCAGAATTGCACTGCCTTCCGGAACGTATTCAGGAAGGAGGGAAACCGCCGCTTGCGGCGAAGTCACCACATCAGAGTCAGCGAGAATGATCCCCAACGAGCGCAAATGGGCAGCTACCTCACCAGCGCTCCTGGAGGCGTTATTAGTGACGTACACACTTCGGAGGCCTGATGCCGCGCACCGATCAAGTGCCTTCACGGCTCCATTTACCGCATGCGAGCCTCGATAAATCACACCATCTAAATCAAAGAGCAAGCAGTCGTATTTTTCGGCCAGCGTGTTCCCCATTAGTCCGCCGAGCCAAAATCAGCCTCGATCGGTCCTTCGAGTGGCAGGCCGGCCTTGACCCGTGCCCGCAGTGTTGCCTTCACCTGGCTCAGCGCTGACGCGTATTCGGGGCGATCAGGGCGCATGACCATGGCCATCGCTAGATGATCTCGAGACTTGATGAAATTTTGGGTTCGCCAATACGACATTCCGAGGCCATAGTGACCGTAGTCTGCATCTGGAGAACGCTCGACGAGCTCCTCAAATGCATCAATAGCCGCGAAATATTGGGCAGCGTCAAAGACCGCTCGCGCATAGGCCTCGAGAACTGATGGGCTCGGATCAATGGACTTAAGTCGCGCCAGCACAATCGCGGCCGAGTGCGCATTTCCTGTTGCCAGCAATTCCATACCTCGCTGGTACAAGGCGTATGCATTCTCGCCGTCATACGCCTCGGCATCAGGATTGTTCTCGCTCACCGGCCCATGATCTCAGACAGTTCATTTCCGAACCTTCCGGACTGACGTTGCCTGCACCTCAAGCAAACTTTGCGGGCTCTGTGCAGATCGCCAAAAGCGTCTGCGCAATGCACCCGTCACCTGGATCCACTCTCCTGGTTGCCAGTTGAGCACCCGAGTTCCGATGGAAACTGAAAAAGTCTGACAGGGGATGGAGTCGACGGTCGTTTTCCCTCGACGGTCGCGCGGTGGCCTATCCACAACCACACTGAAAGATGTAACCGTGTCTCCACTGGGCAGTTCACGTTCACTCACCGTGACACCCAATCTGCCCACGAGCGTGACCGTGTTTTCATAAGGTGGGTGATCTAACTCTTTGACCATGGGCTCATATTCCCGACCGATCGCCCTACGCAATACCCCGAGTGATGCCACCTGTGGATGAGAATCCCTGAGAGGATCAGATTGTGTTCAACCAACCCATCACGGAACTAGGGCACGAGGTTTTCTGCATTGATACCCACATGGGTGGGCATGCAGGGATAACTGCTGCTTACCTCATCCGCTCATCAAAGCCCGTCTTAGTCGAGACAGGTGCAGCAAAGTCCGCGCCGGTGGTAATTGCCGCACTGACTGAACTCGGTATCGGATCAGAGGATCTCGCCACCATCGTGGTCACCCATATCCACTTAGACCATGCCGGCGGAGTCGGCGACCTTGCTCGCGCCTATCCGTCAGCGCAGGTCGTAGTCCACGAGAAGGGTGCTCGCCACCTTGCAGATCCCTCTCGGCTCGTTGCAAGTGCTCACCGCGTTTTCGGACCTGACATGGATCGACTCTTCGGTGATTTGATTCCCACTGACGCTGAGAGAATCACTGCTCTTGGAGACATCGGTTCTATTGATCTTGGAGATGGAAGAAGACTCGATACTTTTCATAACCCCGGACATGCTTCGCATCATGTTGGTCTACTGGATTCGGTGAGCGGTGATCTTTATACCGGCGATGCAGCTGGGGTCTACATTCCAGAAACTGCTGACGTGCGGCCCGCAACTCCTCCACCAGATTTTGACCTACACCTCGCGTTAGCCTCACTCCGACGAATGGCCGATGCTCGAGCCGATCGACTTCTCTTCAGCCATTTCGGACCGGTAACAGACATAGACACCACCCTCGCCTTGTCCGAGGCCGAGCTCCACTACTGGGTAGAAGACGTCACGGCCGCATTCACCTCAGGCCTTGATATCGATCATGCAGTTGCCATGGTGAAACAAAAAGACGAAGTACGACACCCCGAGTACTACGCCAACTCCGAAGCGTTAGAAAAGTTCGAAGATATGTCTAGCCTCAGAGCCCAGGTGAATGGCGTCTGGCGTTGGCTTGAGAAAACGCAAGGTCGACAAGACGCCTAAAACTCTATGATATCAAAGAGTTTCCAGCCGTTCCTGAGCGTCAGTGATGTCATTGATGTCAGATGCAGAAGCCTTCTTCATCCATGTGTGCGCATCTTCTCGGCGACCTGCAGCTAACAAAGCATCTGCATAGCCATACTGCAAGCGCGCTTTGATGTCACCATCTGGCAGCTTGTTCAGTTCGGGCACTTGAAGCACCAATACGGCTGCATCTAGTTGTCCCAGATCTGCTCGTGCGCCAGAGGCCACCAAAAGAACTTCAATCCTCGTCTCCGTATCGAGGAGATTCATATCAATGCCCTTAATGAAGTCGAGTGCCTTCTGTGGTCGGCCCAATCCTCTTTCGCAATCGGCCATGAGCGGCACGAATGACTGACTGCCAGTCATGCGACGTACGGCCCGCAACTCAGACAAAGCTGCCTCGTAATCACCGGACAGGTAATACACAATCGCCGCAGCTTCTCGAACGGGAGCAACACGGCCAGCATCGAACTTCGCAACGTCGACATATGCGCGTGCCGTCTCGAAATCATCATCAAGCAGGGCATTTTCGGCGGCCACTAAGAAGCGCGCAACCTTCTCTGCCAACTCCTCAGGGAGGGTACGCAGTTCGTTTAATACGCCAGGATCGAGATCCTCTGCTGCAATGTCATCGGGAATCCGTGGTGAACTTGGTCGCTGCGCTCGCACGCGATCCGTGGAGTCACGATCGGAATCCGGCCGGCCTCCCCAAGGACGATCCGAACCTGACCGAGGACTCGACGGGCGATCACTACGCGGCCGATCATTTCCGCCCCGACCGCCAGACATCGTGCGACTGGGTGCACCCGGGCGACCTCCGCCACCTGGACGATCACTACGCGAACGATCCCCCGACGGGCGATCCCCGCGGGAGCGATCCCCACTGGGCCGATCACTCGAGGAACGACGATCAGAACCTGGACGATCCGAGCCATAGCGATCATTACGCGGCCGATCAGAACCCGGACGACCACCGCCGCCACTGGGGCGATCCCCGCGGGAACGATCCCCACTGGGGCGATCATTCGACTTTCGATCTGCTGAGGTGCTTCCCCAGCGATCGCTTCTTGAGCGGCCAGACGAGGATCCACTCCCCGATGCGGCTGGTTTACCGCTTCCAGAGCGACCACCACTCGCCGGACGACCTGAACCCCCGGGCTTGCGGTCGCCGGAAGGCTTGCCGCCACCAGACGGGCGGCCACCAGATCCAGATGAACGACCCGATCCACCAGAATTTCCGCCGCCACTCGGACGACGTGATGATCCGCCAGATCTACCTGATCCGGATGAACGATTTTCCATGGGGTGAGCCTTTCATCGGTTGGTGCAGAAATGACAAAGGCCACCCGTTGGGGTGGCCCTTGTCTAAAAAATGTCCGGCGGCGTCCTGCTCTCCCACACAGTCACCCGTGCAGTACCATCGGCGCTGAGAGGCTTAGCTTCCGGGTTCGGAATGGAACCGGGCGTTTCCCTCTCGCTATGGCCGCCGAAACTCTATTGAGATATCAATCGACGAAGCCGTAAAGGCTTCTTGGTTCCCGACCGAATCTCGGGAACCGCACAGTGGACGCGAGTAAAATTAAGAGGCAAATCCTCGGACTATTAGTACCGGTCAGCTCCACACATTGCTGTGCTTCCACATCCGGCCTATCAACCCAGTCGTCTAGCTGGGGTCCTTACCAGGTTAACCCTGTGGGAATCCTTATCTTGGAGCGGGTTTCCCGCTTAGATGCTTTCAGCGGTTATCCCTTCCGAACGTAGCTAACCAGCCGTGCCCTTGGCAGGACAACTGGCACACCAGAGGTTCGTCCATCCCGGTCCTCTCGTACTAGGGACAGGTCTCCTCAAGATTCCTGCGCGCGTGGCGGATAGGGACCGAACTGTCTCACGACGTTCTAAACCCAGCTCGCGTGCCGCTTTAATGGGCGAACAGCCCAACCCTTGGGACCTACTCCAGCCCCAGGATGCGAC
>JBIISH010000109.1:0-5937 GCA_044341115.1 Candidatus Nanopelagicales bacterium | reverse complement strand
TGACCACCACAGCGATCATCAAGACCAATATGGGCGACATCAACGTGAACCTGTTCCCAGATCACGCCCCCAAGACCGTAGCCAACTTCACCGGCCTCGCCGAAGGAAACAAGGAGTGGACTGACCCCAAGGTCAACGCAAAGTCCACCGCGCCTCTCTACGACGGCACAATTTTTCACCGGGTGATTCCAGGCTTCATGATCCAGGGCGGCGACCCTCTGGGCACCGGCACTGGCGGCCCGGGCTACCGCTTCGAGGACGAGGCGCACCCCGAGCTCACCTTCGACAAGCCCTACCTGCTTGCGATGGCTAATGCCGGCCCGAACACCAACGGCTCACAGTTCTTCATCACGGTGGCCGCAACCACATGGTTGAACTTCAAGCACACCATTTTTGGTGAGGTTGCCGATCAGCCCTCGCGCGACGTTGTCGATGCGATCGCAGCCGTGGAGACCGGTGGCCAGGATCGCCCCAAGAACAACGTTGTGATCGAGTCGATCACGATCAACCGTAGCTAGGTGACAGACACTCCGTCGCCTCCCTCGTGTTATCGGCATGAGGGAGTGCCGACGTGGGTGAGTTGCTCGCGTTGCGGAAATCCGATCTGCCCTGAGTGCATGATCGTGGCCCCTGTGGGTTTCCGTTGCCCGGACTGCGTGAGTAGTGAAGCTGCAGCGATCCGCACACCTGTCACTGTTGCTGGCGGCTCGATCATCACCAAACCGCGTGTTACCTACGCCCTCATCGCGATCAACCTCGTGGTGTTTGGGCTGCAGTATCTGGTGGGCATCAATGATCTGGCTGAAGAGTTTGGGATGTGGCCGGTCGGCATTGCTGTTGGTGGTGAGTGGTGGCGGTTGATCACGAGTGCATTCCTGCACGGCTCGTTCCTACATATTGCTTTCAACATGTATGTGTTGTTTGCACTCGGGCCAACACTTGAACGCATCCTCGGCCACGGGCGCTTCATCATTTTGTACTTGCTAGCAGCACTCGGGGGTTCCGTTGCTTCGTACGTGTTCTCTGATATTCGCACGGTTTCTGTCGGAGCAAGCGGGGCAATTTTCGGTCTGATGGGCGCACTTGTTGTTGCCGGGCGCAGACTCCGGTATGACGTTCGTCAAGTGCTCATTCTGTTAGCAATAAACGTCGTCATTGGATTCCTGGCACCGGGGATTGACTGGCGGGCCCACCTTGGCGGTCTGATCACTGGAGCTGTGGTCGCGGCAATTTTGGTCTACGCCCCGCGAAAACATCGAACTCTGATTCACGTGACAGGTTTATCCGCAGTAGTGCTCGCACTCTTTGCGGCGACGATGTGGCGAACGCTGCAGATCCAGGAGTATGTGGCACCTTTGGGCCAATTGATTGTTTAGGGAGTTGCGATGACCGATGCTGTGATTGTCTCTGCTGTTCGCACCCCGGTGGGAATTGGTAAGCCGGGCAAAGGTGCACTCTCTGACATTCACCCTGTTGATCTCTCAGCTCACGTATTGCGCGAAGTTGTGTTGCGCGCAGGATTAGATCCCGCCGAGATCGATGACGTGATCTGGGGATGTGTGAGTGCAGTCGGTGAGCAGAGTGCCAACATCGCACGCAACGCACTCCTTGCGGCAGGTTTCCCCGAATCGGTGCCGGGCGTCACGATCGATCGGCAATGCGGATCAAGTCAGCAGGCCGTGAGTTTCGCTGCAGCACTGGTTGCATCAGGTCAAGCCGAGATTGTGATCGCTGGTGGCGTTGAAGTGATGTCGCGAGTGCCACTGGGTTCAGCGATGGCTGGTGGTGATGGACCTTTCAGTGAATTGCTCACGTCGCGTTACGAGGACGGATTGGTGCATCAAGGGATCAGCGCGGAGTTGATCGCGAAGCACTGGAACCTTTCGCGCACTTATCTTGATGAGCTTTCGGTTGCTTCCCATGAGCGGGCAGCTGCTGCTGCGATGGCTGGCAATTTCGACGCGGAGATCGTGGCGGTGGGCGAGGTCAATGCCGATCAGGGGATTAGGCCGGATACGACAGTGGAGCGGCTGGCCGCCCTGAAGCCGGCCTTCATGGAGACCGGAGTCGTCACAGCTGGTAATTCATCGCAGATTTCCGATGGGGCGGCAGCCGTAGTGGTGATGTCGGCCGCTGCCGCAAAGGCTCGCGGGATCACCCCGCTGGTGCGGGTGCATTCAGTGGCGATGGCGGGAGTGGATCCGGTCATGATGCTGACTGCGCCCATGCCGGCCACCGTCAAGGTGCTGAACAGGGCTGGTCTCTCGATGAGCGACATCGGTGCCTTTGAGGTCAATGAGGCTTTTGCCTCAGTGTTGGGCGCTTGGTATGCCGACACAGGTGCCAACCCCGAACTCGTGAACGCCTGGGGCGGAGCCATTGCGCTGGGTCACCCGGTAGGTGCGTCGGGAGCGCGATTAATGACAACTCTTATCCACAGGATGCGCATGAGTCACACGCGTTACGGATTACAGACGATGTGTGAGGGTGGAGGGATGGCAAACGCGACCATCCTGGAACTCGTCTAGAAGGTTATCCACAACATGTCCCCACTTGGGGACAAAATAACAACCGTGTAAGTCGAACTACTTCCATTTCGTGGACAAAATGAAGCCCACAATGATGAAACTGAAGCCGATACCCACGTTGACCAGTGCATTCAGTGATCCACCGATCGAGTTCATGATCGGGATCTGGTTGCCAGCAATGTAGAAGACGACGATGTAGGCAAGGCCAATCACAAAACAGGTCACCATTGCCGGGGCTAGCCAAGGGGCAGAACCGATCCGGGCAGCCTTGCGCTCACCCTTTGAGGTGGGGGGTGGAATGTACGGATCCTTCTTGCGTCCCTTGGACTCTGGCACGTGATCCTCCGCAGCGCTGGCTTGTTCTACTGACTGTGTGAGCCGGGAAAGGCTCGTGGGACCACAATACGGGGTGTGGTCCGCATCCTCGTCGTCGACAACTACGACTCCTTCGTCTTTAACATCGTCCAGTACCTCGCCCAGCTCGGCGCTGAGGTCACGGTGAAGCGCAATGACGACGTATCCATCGAGGAAGCCCGCACCTACGACGGAGTTCTACTCTCCCCAGGACCTGGCACCCCAGAGGACGCCGGGGTCTGCATGAGCATCGTCCGCGAGTGCGCAGGTCAGGTCCCGATCTTTGGTGTGTGCCTCGGCCACCAGGCGATCGCTGCTGCTTATGGCGCAACAGTGGATCGGGCTCCTGAACTTCTGCACGGAAAAACATCGCAGGTTCATCACCACGGCGAGGGGGTACTTGCCGGAATGCCAGAACCTTTCACTGCAACGCGCTACCACTCACTCGCTGTGGTTCCTGAAACAGTGCCGGCTGAACTGCTCGTGACAAGCACCACTGTAAGTGGAGTGGTGATGTCGCTGCGGCACGCGACCCTTCCCGTTGAAGGCGTGCAATTCCATCCCGAGTCAGTGCTTACCGAAGGCGGTCATCTAATGCTCGCCAACTGGCTTGCCATCTGCGGAGACGACAAGGCAGTCGCCGCAGCACACGAGCTTCCGATGCGGATCGATACATCTGCCTGAAGCAAGGACGGACTATGGAGCTGCCGTTTGTGTTGGCGCTGGAATGTCAGTCGGTTCGAGCGGATCAACGGTTGGTTGCACAGGCTCTTCAGTGGGAATGGGTTCAATTGTTGGCTCAGGAGCAATAGTAGGAACTGGTGGCGCAACTGCAACAGTGATCGTCACAATCGATCCGCGAGAGAGCTGACTACCTGGCTGTGGTGACTGCGCCAACACAACACCGGGCGCTGCAAGTGCATCTTCTTGTTCCACAACCTGGGCGTCGAATCCAGCTTGGCCCAAATCACTGCGCGCTTGGGCTTCACTTAAACCAACGAGCGTAGGAACAGTGACCAGGCCAGAGGAGACGGTGACAGCAACGGGACTGCCCGCACCAAGTTGGGTGCCCTCAGCTGGCTCCTGCGCGAGTACATAACCCGGCGGTTGGTTCGAATCCTCTTCAGTGATCGAACCCAATTGCAGGTTCGCATCAGCAAGGGCGACTCGAGCCGCCTCTAACGACGTTAAACCAACCAGCTGCGGAACGGTTGCCATCTCGCGGCCCGTGCTGATCGTGACGTTCACCGCTTGGCCCTGCTCGATGGATTCACCACTTGCTGGCTGTTGCGCGATAATCGTGCCCGTAGGCCGCTCGGAAATCTCAGGCGTTTGGGCACCGAGACGCAGTTGTTCTTCAGCGAGGACTTCAACAGCCTGCTCGATAGTGAGGCCATCAAGGTTGGGCACTTGCACCAACGTGGTGTCGGCGCCACCAAAGAGAAAGCGGCCAATGACGAGTGCGCCCACAACGGCTGCGCCAACTGCAAGCAGACTCAAAATCCAGAACACTGAACTGCGCCCGGCCCGACCTCCACGCTTTTTGCGTTTGTCTGAGTACATCGGTGATGAGTAATCGCCAACGCCGGCCGCCTCGATCGGTGCCATCTGACGCGTGGCATCAGAGGTGATCATCGGGATCGCGGCAGTGACCGGGGACCCGCTGATCGCGCGTTCCACATCGGAGCGAAACTCAGCAGCGCTTTGGTAGCGATCATCAGTGCGCTTGGAAAGCGCATGCAGAACAACCGCATCAACTTCAGGTGTGACGCCGGGATCGACCTGCGAAGGAGGCGTGGGCATTTCACTCACGTGTTGGTAGGCAATCGAGACGGGAGAATCACCCGTGAATGGCGCCTTACCGGTGAGCAGTTCGTAGAGCACCACGCCGGCTGAATAGAGGTCACTGCGGGCATCAACCACTTCACCGCGGGCCTGCTCCGGGGAAAGGTATTGCGCGGTTCCCATCACGGCCGATGCAGAGGTCATGGTGTCTTGCGAGTTGTTCAGCGCCCGAGCGATTCCAAAGTCCATGACCTTGACATCGCCCGTGCGGGTCAGCATCACGTTGGCGGGCTTGATGTCTCGGTGCACAATGCCGTGTCGGTGGGCGTAGTCGAGCGCGGAAAGCACTCCGGCGGTGATTTCCAATGCTCGCTCGGGTAACAGACGTCGCCCGCTCGAAAGAAGTTGGCGAAGGGTCATCCCATCGACGTATTCCATGACGATGTAAGGGACGATCACGCTGTCTGAACCCTGCGCAACAAGAGTGTCTTCGCCGGTGTCGTAGACCGCCACGATGTTCGGGTGATTCAGTGAAGCGGCACTTTGTGCCTCACGGCGAAACCGCGCTTGGAACGTGGGGTCAAGGGCAAGGTCGGGGCGCAGGATCTTGATCGCCACGCGGCGGCCCAAGCGAAGGTCGCGGCCCTCATGGACCTCGGCCATGCCACCACGGCCGATCACTTCGCCAACCTGATATCGGTCGCCGAGCATGCGCTGGCCTTCCGGTTCCTCGCTCACAGTCACCTCTTCGTTAGACACCGATCTTCTCAGGTCATGGGTTGATCTCAGCGCAGGACAGCCTGGATAACCTTCTTTGCAATGGGGGCCGCGAGACCGTTACCACTGATTTCAGCGGCTCCCGCATCCTCAATCATCACCGCAACGGCAACTTTCGGTGAGGTGGCCGGCGCAAACGCCACGAACCAGGCCACCGAAGGCTGATCGTTACCCGTTTGCGCGGTCCCGGTCTTGCCGGCGACCTGCACACCTGGGATCTTCGCGTTGGAGCCGGTGCCGTTCTCCACAACGTTGACCATCATTTCTGTCAGTGAGAGAGCATCGGAGGGCATCATCGCCTCTGCGAACTGGCTTGGCTCTGAGGTTTGCACTATCGCTAGATCCGGTCCGCGAACCTCCTGCACCAAATATGGGTTCATCGTGCGGCCAGAGTTACTGATCGCTGCCGTGGCCATCGCCATCTGCAGCGCGGTTGCCCGCACATCAAATTGCCCGATCGCACTCAGCGCCGTCTGAGGTGCATCCGGGTCAG
>JBIISH010000234.1:0-3344 GCA_044341115.1 Candidatus Nanopelagicales bacterium | reverse complement strand
GCGCACTGTTTCAACGTCGTGAAAATCGACGGTGTGCATGATCTGCCCACCGGCATCAAGGAACTGATCCTGGTTATTGAAAGTCGGAACAAAGGGATCACTGAAGATGCCATTGCATACGACGAGGTAGTCGAAGGTCCGTTCGGTGCGGTGACCGGCCCGCTCACTCACCACAGTCCAGTGACCAGTGGCCGGATCCTGGCTTGCGCGCTCAACTGTGGTGTTGAACTCAATGAGCGGACGCAGACCGAAATTGTCGACGTAGCCCTCCATGTATTCCTGAACCTGTTGTCCGGAAGGCCACTCGGGGTAGCCCTTCGGGTAGGGGTAATCAGAAAGGGCGTACGTGCTGCGCACATTTTGGGTGGTAAGGCCGGGGTAGCGGCGCGATGTGGACCAGACCCCGCCCACCTCACTGTCCTTTTCCATGACGGTGGCGTCGAACCCAAAATCGCGGAACACCTTGGCGGTGCTCAGTCCGGCAAACCCGGCTCCCACAATGGCAACTGTTTTGATCATGTTCGGAAAAGTAGAGAGTCGTGCCCCCGAGGGCTATCCGCGCAACGAAACAACTATCCGCCGTGCGCAGCGACCGCGGAAAATATGGTAGGCAAAGGCTCATAGACACATGTGAAGCGGTTTGGGGGGGCTTTGCCCTAGGCTGCGCAAGCAACTTGGGGGCCACGTGTTGGCCCTTTCCCATGCGTGGTACCGGTCGGTGCCAAGACAAGGAAGAGGTCGAATGAGAATTCTCATTCCGGCAGAGGTTCGCCCTGGAGAACACCGGGTCGCGATGGTTCCCTCGGTGGTTCGCAAATTCACCCAGATCGGTTTCGAGGTCGGCGTTCAATCGGGCGCCGGACGCCACGCTTTTGCGAGTGATCAGGAATACCTTGACGCTGGCGCAGAAATTGTGTCCGACGAATCCATGGCCGATGCCCTTGCAACAGCTGATGTGGTCGCATCCGTGCGTGGGTTGGATTACGCGCGCGCATCGCGCCTGAAGAAGGGCGCTGTTGCGGTCTCCTTCCTTGCTGCGGTCGCCGACGCCGACACCGTGCGCGGACTTCGTGACGCTGGCGCGACCGGACTGTCCTTCGACTTCTTGCCGCGCATCTCGCGCGCCCAGTCGATGGACGCGCTCACTTCACAAGCTTTGGTGACCGGTTACCGCGCAGCACTAGTTGCTGCAGATCGGTTGCCGTCGTTCTTCCCGCTCTTCATGACCGCAGCCGGAACGATCCAGCCGGCCAAGGTGCTCGTGCTCGGGGCGGGTGTTGCGGGTCTCCAGGCGATCGCCACCGCTAAGCGGCTCGGCGCGAAAGTTTCGGCTTACGACGTGCGCCCGGCGAGTGCCGATGAGGTCAAGTCGATGGGCGCAACATTCATCACCCTCGATCTAGAAGCACTCGAAGGTTCCGGTGGCTACGCGCGGGAGATGACCGAGGAGCGGGCCAACCAGCAACGCGACCTGCTCACCCCACATATCACCGCTGCCGATGTGGTCATCACCACCGCAGCAGTTCCTGGCCGCACCGCACCGGTGCTGGTCACTCGCAAGATGATCGAGACCATGAAGCCAGGTTCGGTGGTTGTTGACCTTGCTAGTGAAACCGGCGGCAACGTTGAAGGATCCGTTTCTGGCGAAGTCATCCAGATCGGTGAGGTCTCTGTTTGGGGTGCCAAAGATGTGGCCAGCGAGATGCCGGTGCATGCCTCGCAGCTTTACGCGATGAACGTGCTCAACCTCATTGCGCTGGCGGTTAAAGACGGCGAGATCGTCGTCGATCTTGAAGACGAGGTGCTCGACGGTTGCGCGATTGTGTGCAACGGTGAAATTCGCAACGAGGCTGCGCGCGATGCCGTGCAGGGAGGCGCATAACCATGGATGGAATCGCACTGCTCACCATCTTCATCCTGAGCATCTTTGTTGGCTTTGAAGTTGTCTCGAAGGTTTCCGCCGTGCTGCACACCCCGCTGATGTCTGGCGCCAACGCCATTCACGGCGTTGTGGTGATGGGCGCGATCATCGTCGCTGGCAAGGCGGGGAACAACGTTGAGCTCGTGATCGCATTAATCGCGGTACTACTCGGCGCGATCAACCTCGTTGGTGGTTTTGTTGTCACCGACCGCATGCTCGAGATGTTCAAGCCCAAGAAAGCCCCCGCAGCCAAGGAAGGCGGTGCGGCATGAGCGAAGCAGCCGTGAGCGATCCGCTGTGGGTCCAACTCGCCTACCTAGTGGCGGCAATCCTGTTCATCCTTGCTCTCAAGGGTCTTTCCTCACCCAAGACCGCTCGACAGGGTGTGCTCGCAGGTGCTGTTGGCGCTCTTCTTGCAGTCGTGGTGCTGTTCTTCAGCGGCATTGAGTTGAAGAACCTGGCACTCATCCTGATTTTCCTTGCAGTCGGATCAGTCGTGGGTCTTGTTGCGGCGCGCCGCGTCAAAATGACAGCGATGCCGCAGCTCGTTGCGTTATTCAACGGCGTTGGTGGTGGCGCTGCCGCTCTGATCGCAGTTGTCGAATACTTCGAGGTGGGTTCCAGCGATCTGCTGTTCCTCATCTTCACGGTGGCAACAGTGATCATTGGTTCCGTTGCCTTCACCGGCTCAATCGTCACCTTCTTGAAACTGCAAGAGTTGATGACCAGTCGTCCGGTCGTCATTCCGGCCGGCAGGTGGGTCACCATCCTGGTCGCAGTCGCCACGATCGTTGTTGGTGTGTGGCTTGTTGTTGATCCGCAGGATTGGCTGCTCGTTTCGCTGCTGATTCTCTCATCGATCTTCGGAGTGCTCTTTGTGCTGCCCGTTGGTGGCGCAGACGTGCCGATCGTGATCTCGCTACTCAACGCCATGACCGGCCTTGCAGTCGCTGCATCGGGTTACGTACTCGGCAACCTGCTGCTCCTCATTGCTGGCACGCTCGTCGGTGCTTCCGGCACAGTGCTCACGAACATGATGGCCAAGGCAATGGGCAGGCCGCTCACGTCAACACTGTTTGGTGCGTTCAATGGATCAACTGCAGGCAGCACGGCAGCTGGCAGCGATCGTCCCGTGCGCTCGGCAACCCCGAACGATGTTGCGATCATGCTCGGCTACGCCAACAAGGTGATCCTCGTTCCCGGGTATGGCCTTGCCGTAGCCCAGGCGCAGAGCACTCTGCGCGAACTTGCAGACCTGCTGACCGAAAAGGGCATCGAGGTCGACTACGCGATCCACCCAGTGGCCGGTCGTATGCCCGGTCACATGAATGTGCTCCTTGCTGAGGCCAGCGTTCCCTACGAGCAACTTAAGGAAATGGACGAGATTAACCCTGAATTCTCCTCCACCGACGTAGTGCTCGTT
>JBIISH010000295.1:0-2587 GCA_044341115.1 Candidatus Nanopelagicales bacterium | reverse complement strand
ACGACGTGGTGAACCCTGCTGCGCGCACCGACAAGACGGCTCCGATCTACGGAATGCCGATCCTGAACGTCGACGCGGCTCAACAGATCGTGTTCCTCAAGCGCTCGATGCGCCCGGGTTTTGCCGGTATTGAGAACGAGATCCTGTTCGACCCGAAGACTTCGCTGCTCTTTGGTGATGCCAAGGAGACGTTGACCAAGGTGGTGGCTTCGCTGAAGACGGTGTGACCTAAGTGGGTCGCTACTCAGCAACCCCATACAACCGGTCACCAGCATCGCCCAGTCCGGGAACGATGTAGCCCTTCTCGTTAAGCCGCTCATCCAGGGCTGCAGTAACGATCGTGACGTCGACGTCGCGTCCGGCATATTCCTGTTGGACGCGGGCCAAACCTTCAGGTGCTGCGAGCAAGCAGATCGCGGTGACGTCTTTGGCGCCTCGCTCGAGGAGCACGTCGAAGGCGGCGATCAAGGTGCCACCAGTTGCGAGCATCGGGTCAAGTACAAACACCTGCCGGTTGTGCAGGTCGTGGGGGAGACGATCGGCGTAGATCGAGGCGGTGAGTGACTCGTGATCTCGCACCAAGCCCAGGAAGCCAACCTCAGCGGTGGGCATCAACTTGACCATTCCGTTGAGCATGCCGAGCCCAGCGCGCAGGATCGGGACCACGAGGGGCTTGGGATCGGCCAGTTCAACGCCGGTCGTGGCGGTGACCGGGGTGGTGATGTTCACCGGCTCCACGGTCAGGTGATCGGTGGCCTCATAGGCCAGCAGCGTGACCAATTCTTCCGCCAGCAGGCGGAAAGTGGCCGACGAGGTTTCCTCGCGACGAAGGCGCGTGAGCTTGTGGGCAACGAGGGGATGGTCGATGACGAGGGTGCGCATGAGCGGCAGAGTAGCCCTAGTGCATGCAACATCGCAGACGACGTGTCACGATCTAGCCATGAGCACGCAGGTGGTGACGGCTGACGACATCGATCTCTCGATCGCTTTTTGGCGCGAAGAGGGTCAGTGGATGGTTGCGCCGCTGCAGTCCCGCAGTGCCGTTTCCATGGAAAGCGTGATCGGGGCCTTGCGTCAACTGCCCGGTGAAGGTGGAGTTTTTGGCGCCGTGTGCGTCGCCGATGAGTTTTTTGTTCTGATTCGCGAGAGCGGTGCTGGCCGCTGGGCAATGGTCAGCGACGGCGCTGCGATCCTGGACTGGTCACTTGCTGAAGAGACCGTCGAGCTTGTCGGAATCCAGATCGACGACGATGAGATCGAAGAGTTTGAGCCGGTGGGGGATCTTTCGATGCTCGCCGAGTTCGGGATCGATAGCGACGAAATCACGATGATTTGCCAGAACGACGATCTTTATCCGGATGAACAGATCAAGCAGCTCGCCAAACAGCTCGGCTTTCACGCGGAGCTCGCTGCTGCCTTGCGCTCGTAACTGTGGCATCGCTGATGCGCGACGAAGAATCAATGCGTCTGGCCCTAGAACAAGCTGGGCTCGCCGGTGCGCGAGGCGAGATTCCTATCGGAGCCATCGTGGTCGATGAGACCGGAGCGGTGATTGCGGCTGCTGGAAACTCGCGAGATGAGCTCATCGATCCCACAGCGCATGCTGAAGTCCTGGCGCTCCGTGCTGCCGCGCAGGTGCGCGGGGATCGATTGCTCACCGGCTGCACCATCTACGTGACTCTCGAGCCCTGCCCGATGTGTGCTGGTGCCGTGGTGATGTCACGGGTTGATCGGCTCGTGTTTGGTGCGTGGAACGAGGAGTACGGCGCAGCAGGTTCGCGTTGGGACATCGTGCGCGATCGTCGGCTTTCGCATCGTCCTGAAGTTCTTGCCGGAGTTCTTGCCGATGAGTGTGGAGAAATCGTGCGCACCTTTCTTGCCGACAGGCGCTCGTAACTCCACGGCGTGGGCCGCTTTCGGATTTACAGTGGTCACGCGCACATACATCGCACCACAACTGCCGATGGGAGGACCGATGAGCACGATCACGCCGAGCCGGCGTCGGCGGTCGCGCCCCATCTGGCTCACCATCGTGTTGGTGATCGTGGGGATGGCGGTGCTCTTCGGTGTTGGATTCGGCATTGCCACCCTGCTCAAGGGTGGCGACGGTTCCCTACCCCCTGAGGAGTCGATTGGCGACGCCGCCGGTATCACCACGGAGCCGCTGCCCTGCGAGACGATCCTGGTCACCCCGGCTGAGGTGCTTCCGCGAACCGCACGCGTCGCAGTCAACGTTTTGAACTCCACACAGACCGCTGGACTGGCCGGTGACACAGCTGAAACGCTGAAGGCGCGCGGGTTCACCATCAACAAAGTCGCCAACGATCCAGTGGGCAAGGTCCTTCCCGGCATTGGCGAGATCCGCTACGGCGCCAAGGGCGCAGCCGGCGCGCAGTTGCTTACCTATTACTTCCCGGGCGCCGTGCTCGTTGACGATGGCCGCAATGGCAAGAGGGTCGACGTTTCCTTGGGGCGTGGGTTCGTCGAAATTCCTAGTGAGGCCGAAGTTGCAGCCGCCCTCGCAGTCCCATCGCCGTCGCCATCTGGTCCCGGTTGTATTTCCCCGACCCCAGAGCCTGATGTGCCT
>JBIISH010000107.1:0-5970 GCA_044341115.1 Candidatus Nanopelagicales bacterium | reverse complement strand
TGGGTGAGTTGCTCCTGCGGGTCCTGCGGAAAATCGTTGCCGGAGTGATCTTTGATGATGGTTTTGAATTCATTGACAAGAGTCTTCAGCGCTGATGCCGGCAGTTCAATGTCGGTGGCAACACCAGCGGCGGTTTTTGCGTCGTCGAGCTTGTGTTCAAATTCGGTGCCCTCAATATCAAGCACCGTCTTGCCAAACATGGCGAGCAACCTGCGGTAGGAATCCCACGCAAATCTCTCATCGCCCGATTGCTGAGCTAATCCTTCGACGCTCACATCATTCAAGCCGATATTCAACACCGTTTCCATCATTCCGGGCATCGAGAAACGCGCACCCGATCGCACCGACACTAAAAGAGGATCGGCACCATCACCCAGAGTGCGACCAATCGCTTGTTCGAGTGAGTGCACATGTGCAGCCATCTCGCCGGTGAGCCCCTGCGGCCACTGCCCCGATGCCAGAAACTCCCGGCATGCCTCGGTGGTGATGGTGAACCCGGGAGGCACCGGAAGACCCAATCGACTCATTTCTGCAAGGTTCGCTCCCTTGCCGCCGAGTAGATCGGCCATCGTCCGATCACCCTGATCGAAGGAGAAAACCAGAGCGGCCCGCGTCGATGTTTTTCCCATGAGCTGACTTGACTACATGCAAGCGCTTAGTGGCTACCTGAAATCACAAACTTCCCATCCACCGGAACAGTGAGGTACCCCACAGTGCCAACGTGACCTGGGTCACATCATTGAAATGTGCGATCAACCGCCACTGACGGAGAGCTCTGCTTGGCTGAGTTCGCAGGTTGCTGCTTCGTCAAGGAAGGGCGAATCTAGCCAGCCATCAGGCAGCGTGGGCCGGCGATCGCCCGAGGTGCGGCCGCGTGGACCGGCGCCTACTTCGGCGTTGAAATCCTGATCCAGATCGATCTGGCCGATCAGTTCATCGAGTTCGGCAAAGGTTTTAACGGTTGCCAGACCCTGACGCACTTGCTGGCGCACGCTGAAGCCCTTGAGGTACCAACTCACGTGCTTACGAATGTCGCGACAGGCCTTGACCTCGCCGTAGTCGTTACCGAGCAGATGGGCGTGCCGACGAAGAATCGCGGTGACCTCATCAAGCCTGGGGTCGGCAGGAATGTCCCGACCCTCAAATGCTGCGGCCAACTGGCCGAATAACCACGGCCTGCCCAAACAACCCCGGCCCACCACAACGCCATCTGCGCCGGTCTGGGCGACCATGTTTAACGCATCTTCTGCAGTCCAGATATCTCCGTTGCCAAGGACGGGAACTCCAGTGGGCGCAAGGTGCTCTTTGAGCCGCGCGATCGCATCCCAATCTGCTTTACCCGAATACATCTGCGCTGCCGTGCGGCCATGCAAAGAAACCCACGCCACACCGGCGTTCGCAGCAGCCATGCCGGCATCAAGGTAGGTGAGGTGGGTGTCGTCGATGCCTTTGCGCATCTTGATCGACACCGGCACCCGGCCATCGGCCGTGCTCACCGCAGCGTTCACGATGTCACGGAACAGATCGCGCTTCCAGGGCAACGCGCTGCCACCACCTTTGCGCGTGACCTTGGGAACCGGGCAGCCAAAGTTCAAGTCGATGTGATCGGCCCGGTCTTCATCAACGATGATCCGTACGGCCTCGGCCATGACCTGCGGGTCAACTCCGTAGAGCTGCACCGAACGCGGGTTCTCATCGGCTGCGAAGGTGACCAGGTCCATGGTCTCCTCGTTGCGCTCCAAGAGCGCCCTCGAGGTGACCATCTCCGAGACATAGAGGCCAGCGCCTTCTTCTCGACACAACCTGCGAAAAGCACGGTTGGTGATTCCGGCCATCGGCGCCAGCACCACGGGCGGGTCAATGACCCGATCGCCTACGCGAAGACCCGGGGCTCGCGACACGGTGGCACTAGACATGAGCACCATCCTCCCATCGATCCCGGATGCGGCAGACTCGGCGCATGACCACGCCTCCCATTCATGATCCCGCAGCCATCTTGACCGGACGCAAGCGCTGGGTGGCGCTGCTCTTCTTGGCCCTGGGCGTCTCGATGATCATCCTCGACGCCACGATCATCAACGTTGCGATTCCGACGATGGTGCTCGATCTAGGGCTCACCACGGTTGATGCCGAATGGGTCAACGCTGCCTATTCCCTCACCTTCGCTGCACTCCTGATCTTGTTCGGCCGACTCGCTGACCGGTTCGGTCGCCGATTGATGTTCACGCTGGGCGTTATCGTCTTTGTCGGCGCGAGTGTTCTCGTCGCCTCCTCTGAATCTTCAACGACGCTCATCGCAGCCCGGGCGCTTCAAGGCGTGGGCGGGGCGATGATTCTGCCGAGTTCGCTCTCGGTCATCAACACTGTCTTCGTAGGAAAATCCCGCGCCGTGGCATTTGCGGTCTGGGGCGGCACGATCGGCGGCATGGCGGCCCTAGGCCCGCTGGTCGGCGGCTGGCTCACCACGTATGCGTCGTGGCACTGGGCGTTCTTGATCAATGTGCCGATCGGCATCGCGGTCCTCGTCGGCGTCTTGCTGACGGTTCCCGAGACCCGCGATGTGCATGGCCGCAAGGGACTCGACGTTCCCGGCACATTGCTGGTCACCCTCGGTTTGCTCGGTGTGGTCTTTGCCATGATCGAAGGCCAGAGGTACGGCTGGATCACTCCTATCGCCGAATTCACCGTGGGCTCATGGGTCTGGCCTTCAACATCGATCTCCATCGTTCTCGTTGCTGGACTACTCGGCGTCTTGGCATTGGTCGTGCTGCTGTTCGTGGAGAAGTCGCGCGCAACGGCCGGCAAGATCGTGATCATCGATCTGCGGCTGTTCAAGATCCGCAGCTTTGGTGCTGGTAACGCCGTTGCCCTCATTGTCAGTCTCGGCGAGTTCGGTCTCCTATTCGCGATCCCACTTTTCCTGCAAGCAACCCGCGGTTACGACGCTTTGCAGACCGGCGTGATTTTGCTGGCCCTTGCCATCGGCTCGTTTGTGGCCTCTGGTCTTGGTGCGCCACTCGCTCAGCGTTTTGGACCGGTGCGCGTGCTGCAATTCGGCATGCTGCTTGAGGCCATTGGCATCTTTGGTCTCGGCTTCATCATCTCCTCAGAAATCACCGGCTGGGGCATGGCGCCGTGGTTGTTCCTCTACGGCATGGGCGTAGGTTTTGCCACCGCGCAACTCACCGGCGTGATCCTCTCCGAGGTGCCTATAGCCGATTCCGGTCAAGCCAGTGCCGTTCAATCAACCTCGCGCCAGGTGGGTGCAGCTATCGGCACCGCGATCATCGGCGCCACTCTGATTTTCGGCTTGGGCAGCGTTGCCGGCGAACTTGAAGACCGAGGTGTTCCCGCAGCACAGGCTGAGCAAGTGTCGGCCGCGGTGGCCGGTTCTGCTGGGCAAGCGATTCCTGCGCTGGCCAGCCAACCCAATGGGGAAGTTCTCGTCGAGGGCGCATCCGCCGGCTTCACCACGGCCATTAAGACCGTGGCATGGGTGGCGGGATTCTTTGTCTTCTTGGGCCTGCTCGCCAGCTTGATGCTGAACAAGAACACAGCGCGGATCGAGTCAGAAGGCTATGAACCGCCGAAGGTCGATGCATAGGCGTCGATATATCGAAATGGCTCACTCCTCTGCTAATGTAAACGAAATTCGTTTTCATTAAGGAGAGATATGAACAGAGTGCAGCTCATTTCGACGATTGCCACCCGCACGGGCCTCACCCAAGATGCGGTCGATCAAGTACTTACCGCTCTCAATGGTGTCATCGCTACGCAACTTGTTGCCGGCGACAAGGTCACGATTCCAGGCTTCATCTCGTTTGAGGCAGTACAGCGCGCCGCTCGTACCGGTCGGAACCCGGCAACCGGAGCCCCCATCGACATCCCTGCCAAAAAGGTTGTCAAAGTGGTTGCTGGCGCCGGCCTCAAGCGCGCAGTAGCTGGCGAGTAGCGCCCGCAGTGCAGTTTCTCTCGCGATTTCGACGACACGGTCAGCAGACAAGTCCACGAGTCGAACCTGAGCATCATCAGCACCCATCCACAACAGAACTCAACGTGGATCAGCGAGGCATCCCCACCCACGAATGCCTCAACTGTGGGTGCAACGTCTTCATCATCAAAGCGACGTTTGAGGACTATGACATCTCAGGTTGGTTCATGGACGCAGAGTGCTCGTGTTGCGCAAGTCCGCTCACGGCCCCCTGCCCCGTGGACCATCCCGAATATCAGTAGTTAGGTAGCCGCTCGCCCAGCCAACCAACGAGTGCATCTATCCCGATGCGCTCCTGGGCCATGGTGTCGCGCTCGCGCACGGTCACGGCCTGATCCTCGAGCGATTCAAAGTCGATCGTGACGCAGAAGGGCGTGCCGACCTCGTCTTGGCGACGGTAACGACGACCAATTGCGCCAGCATCATCAAAGTCGACGTTCCAGCGCTTGCGGAGTTCTGCCGCGACATCTTTGGCCTTGGGTGAAAGGTCGGCGTTACGCGAGAGCGGCAGCACCGCAACCTTGACTGGCGCGAGGCGCGGATCAAAGCGCATCACCGTGCGGGTATCGACCCCACCCTTGGAGTTCGGTGCCTCGTCTTCGTCGTAGGCATCGAGCAAGAAAGCGAGCACAGCGCGCGTGAGTCCAGCTGCCGGTTCGATCACGAACGGAACCCAACGCTCGTTCTTGTCCTGATCAAAGTAGGAAAGATCGGTGCCCGAGTGTTCAGAGTGGGTCTTGAGATCAAAATCGGTGCGGTTGGCGATGCCCTCAAGCTCTGCCCACTCTGATCCGGCGAACCGGAAGCGGTACTCGATGTCGACGGTGCGCTTGGAGTAGTGGCTCAACTTCTCTCTCGGGTGTTCAAAGAAGCGCAGGTTTTCTGGGTCAATGCCAAGGTCGATGTACCAGTCCCAGCGATTCTTCAACCAGTACTCATGCCATTCCTCATCCGTGCCTGGCTCAACGAAGAACTCCATCTCCATCTGCTCAAACTCGCGCGTGCGGAAAATGAAGTTACCCGGAGTGATTTCGTTGCGAAAACTCTTGCCGGTCTGACCGATGCCGAACGGTGGCTTCTTGCGCGCAGCGTTCATCACGTTTTGGTAGTTCACAAAGATGCCCTGCGCGGTTTCTGGTCGCAGGTAGTGCACCGCACCAGCCTCTTCAACCGGGCCCACCGTGGTGCGCAGCATGCCGTTGAAGTCGCGGGGCTCCGTGAACTCACCTTTGGTTCCGCAGTTGGTGCAGGCAATATCGAGAAGTCCGTTGGGTGCTTCTTTTCCGTGCTTTTCGGCATAGGCCTCGAGCAACTGATCGGCACGCCAACGCTTGTGGCACTGCTTGCACTCGGTCAGAGGATCAACAAATGCATTGACGTGGCCCGATGCTTCCCAGACCTGCGGGGCCAGGATGATCGAGGAATCAAGACCGACGATGTCGTCGCGACCCCGGACCATGTGTTGCCACCACTGCCTGCGCACGTTCTCTTTGAGTTCCACTCCGAGCGGGCCGTAATCCCAGGCCGAGCGGCTGCCGCCATAGATCTCTGAGGATTGAAAGACAAATCCACGACGCTTGCACAGGTTGACTACGGCATCTACACGATCGGCGGCCATGCGGCGCTCCCTATTACTCACGAAGCGCTGGTGCGCTCCACTCCGGCTGGATGTCGGCGGACCAGCACATACTACTTGAGCAACCTCGCACGCTTACTTCAGCAGATCGAGGGCCGTCAGCTCGTCGATCGTGTTGAAATCTTTGAAATGCCATGCCAGTGACCTGCGCGCCATCGGCTTGGCAAGCGCGATGACTTCGTCGTACTTCACAACAAGTTGAGCGAGTAGTTCCCGGGAACAGACGGGCACCGCGAGGATCACATGCGCAGCGCCAGCATCTCGGATTGGGCCCACCACGGCACGTGCGACCGTGCCGGTTTCTACGCCGTCGTCAATGACAATGACCACTTGGTCTTGCACA
>JBIISH010000106.1:0-5972 GCA_044341115.1 Candidatus Nanopelagicales bacterium | reverse complement strand
GTTGCATTTGCAACCGACCCAACCGTGCAGGGTGGCGCGATGGGAGCCGAAGGCTGCCGCGCAATCGTCACTGCCTATGACCGCGCTTTTGCAGACTCCTCCCCCGTCGTCGGCATCTGGCATTCAGGTGGGGCTCGGTTGCGCGAAGGCGTTGCAAGCCTCGACGCGGTCGGCCGAGTATTCGCAGCCCAAACCCGCATCTCCGGCAAGGTGCCGCAAATCTCTGTGGTGCTCGGCCCAGCAGCCGGTGGTGCTGCCTACGGTCCCGCACTCACCGACATTGTGATTCTTGGCCCTGCCGGCCGCATTTTCGTAACCGGCCCCGAGGTCGTGAAGTCCGTGACCGGTGAACAGGTCGACATGGACTCGCTCGGCGGTCCCGAACCCCATGGACGGCGCAGTGGCGTTGTGCACATCACCACCGACTCTGAAGCCGAAGCTCTTGGCGAGGCCCGCAAACTCGTGAACTTGCTCGGGCACCAGGGGTCCATGGATTTGGATTCCGTTGAGGACATCGACCTCGGTTCCTTCATGCCCGAATCCTCCCGCCGCGCTTACGACGTGCACCCTCTCGTTGAAGGCTTCCTTGATCCAGGCACATGCGTGGAATTGCATGAACGCTGGGCGCCCAACATTGTGGTTGCACTCGGCCGTCTCGGTGGTCGCACCGTAGGCATCGTCGCGAATAACCCGCTGCGCCTTGGCGGCTGCCTTGATTCATCGAGTGCTGAGAAGGCCGCACGCTTTGTCCGCATGTGCGATGCCTTCGCCGTACCTCTCATCGTGTTGGTCGACGTGCCTGGTTACCTCCCTGGCCTTGGTCAGGAATGGGAGGGTGTGGTGCGGCGCGGTGCCAAGTTGCTCCATGCCTTTGCCGAATGCGTTGTGCCTCGGGTGACCGTTGTTACCCGTAAGGCATACGGCGGCGCCTACGTTGCGATGAACTCAGCTTCTCTTGGTGCAACCCGCGTTTACGCCTGGCCTGATGCTGAGGTCGCAGTGATGGGTGCCGTCGCAGCCATTCGCATCCTGCACCGCAGGCGCTTAGCTGAAGTACCCCAAGAAAGCCGTGAGCAGGTCGAGCTTGAACTCGCTGCCGAGCACGAGGTGATCTCGGGCGGCATCAAGAAGGCTGTGGAGATGGGAATGGTCGATGAGGTTGTCTCACCCAGCCACACACGGCGCGCTGTTGCTCAGGTGATTTGGGACACTCCGGGCGCGCGCGGACAGCACGGCAACATCCCGCTGTAGCCCTCCTTTTTCTGGCGATTTCGCCCGTTTCCCGGGCCAAATCACCAGAATGGCCTGGTTTTCAGACCCCGAATGGTGATTTAACCCGGTCGGATTGCTCTTTCCACGCTCTGCTTGTGGACGACGCGTCGACAAATCCCCCGCATCGCGCAAAAGTGCGCTGCATGCCACGTCAATCTCGGATACCCGAGGAACTCCAAGCCATCCTTAGCCGCGCTACCGCAAACTCACGCGGTGGCCTGGGAGTGTTTCGGCGTCAGGAATTGTTGGGCTGGGGAATTGCAGATAGTGAGATTCGTCGACTGGTTCGACGGAGGCTCTGGACGCAAATCCGCTTCGGCGTGTACGCCGATTCGGCCATGTTGAAAACTGCAAGTCCTGAACTACTCCTCAGGGTGCACACTGCTAGTGCTCTGATATCGGTCACTGAACCAGCAGTTGCATTCGCGACAAGTGCCGCAGTTCTCCATGGGCTGCCGCTCCCATCACACGTTAGTGCCATGCCTTGGCTGCTTCGGCACACCGAATCCGACACGCGATCCCTCAGGCGAAGCAATGCGTTGGAGATTTCTCGACCAGATATTCGAGTTGTTACGCATGACCTCACTCGATTGACCACTGTCGAGATAGACGACCTAACCTCTGTCGACGACATCCATGCCGCCATCAGCGCAGCGACTCTGATGCCCTTCGAGTGGGCGGTCGCACTCCTCGATGCGGTGCTCTGGGATCGTCCAGATCGTCTGCCGCTGATCGACAACGGCGTTGCCGAGTGGCCTTACCTCCGCGGAATAGGAAAGGTGCGCAAGGCTGCGCGGCTAGCTCGGTCTGGTGCGCAATCCCCTCTGGAGTCAGTCTCGCGCGTGAACTTCATCGCGTGCCATTTACCCGAGCCGCAACTCCAAGTCCCTTTTTACGACGAGGAAGGACTCATTGGCTTCGCTGATATGTACTGGGAGGAATTCGGGGTAATCGGAGAGGCTGATGGCGCAGCAAAGTATGAGACTCGCGAAGACCTCGTTCGCGAAAAGGTTCGCGAGGATCGCCTTCGCCGTCAGGGCTTCACCGTTGTTCGGTGGATGTGGTCGGACATTGCGAATCATCCAGGCAAGGTCGCCTCGGAAATCCGGTCAGCAGCCGGCTCGCTCTCCCCATCGCGTAAAGCTTCTTGAAAGTGGCAGCGACAGGCTGCGCGATTTCCGTATCTGACCGGGTGAAATTGCCATTGAGGGCCTTGGAAAGGGCTGCAAATGGCGAATTGACCCGGGAAGCGAGTGAAATCGCAAAAGGGGGCTACACCACTTGGTGCAGCACCCTCACCGTTGATCCCTCGTGCGCTATCCGGAACGCTTCAAGTTCGTCATCCCATGGCCGACCGATCAGGCGCCCAAGTTCACTCATCACATCCGATGTGCCTAGTCCAGGCTGGCTCATCAGGGAACGTAGGCGTTCTTCGTGAACCATCACATCGCCGTGTAGTCCGATTGATCCGCGGAAGAGACCTAGTGCCGGGGTTGCGGCAAACCGTTCACCCTCAGCATCGAGTCTTGATTCCTCGGTCACCTCGTAACGGATGCCTGAGAAGGCAAGGAGTGCACTGGCGATGCGGGCGCCAGTGCCAGGTTCTCCGCTCCAAATGATCTCGGCGCGCACCTGATTCGGCGCTATGGGTTGATCTGCCCAATCAATCGAAAGGTCACTGCCAAAGACTTTGGCGAGAGCCCACTCCAGGTGCGGGCTGACAGCACGCGGGCAGGAGTGCACAAATAAGACACCGCGGGCTACGCCCATGGTGTCGCCAACTCGGCCATCAATCCTGGACGAGTGAATGACTACCGTCATGTGTGTTCTCCTGACCTCGAGGTTCGCCTTCCCCAGCGCCCTTGAGGCAGAAATCACACTCTTTTAGGATAACCTGATCATCGGTCTCAGCTACAGTATGCACTCGGCGCGGCGAGGAAGTTCTTCGGGCGCTCATTACCTTCGGAGGAATGATGGCTCTCGCTGCCCCCGCCCCACGTGTTCTGGCCGACTACGTCTCTCGCACGTGGGTCATGCAGGTCGTTCTGGTGGTGGGAGCCGCCGCAATCGTGGGCATAAGCGCCCAGATCATCATCCCTCTTCCCTTCACCCCCGTCCCCCTCACCCTGCAGACCTTCGCCGTTCTCCTGGCAGGTGGAGTGCTCGGATCCACTCGAGGCGCACTGGCGATGATCGTGTACCTCGTAGTGGGCAGCCTCGGAGTTCCGTGGTTTGCTGATGGCGGCTCTGGCTTTGGTGGAGCAACGTTCGGTTACATCGTAGGCTTCATCGTTGCCGCATTCATCGTTGGCAAACTCGCTGAGACAGGCGCTACCCGCACCGCGATCCGAACCGCTGGACTCATGGTGGTGGGAAACCTGGTCATCTACGCAATCGGTGTGAGCTGGCTCGCACTGGCAATCGGCGTGAGCTTTGGTGAAGCACTTGCATTGGGTGCTCTGCCCTTCATTCTTGGCGATGCCATCAAGATTGCACTTGCAGCTGGACTTTTCCCGGCCACTTGGCGACTTGTTAACCGCTCAACACAGTAGAGAGCCGTGGCAACGAAATTGCCACAAGTGCACCACCAATGACGACGAACATCACTCCGACGATTCGGAATTGATGGTCCATGACAAATCGGTACACCTTCTGCATAACCTTGACTGCAGGTTGACCGATGATCAAGCGCGCAAGTGGTGGAACCAGAACTGGTGTTAGCGCGAGCAGATAGAGCACCCCAAGCACTAGAAGCGCAATGGGCCACCACAGTCCTGCAGTGGCTATGTCATGGAGTGCCGGCAGCATCACCGCATACGACGAGACATCCTTCACTGCGAGGGCAAAAGCAATCGCGAAGAAGATTTTCGATGATGCTTTCGAGGCATAATTGTTGATAGTGACTTCGGCGCGCTGCTGAATTGCCGGGTGCGGCAGGAGCAACCACACACTTGCCACGAGCAGCCCGATGCCAATGACCAGTTCACCAATGACTTCAAATGCAGAACCACTTCCGGCGGCGGGCAGCTGGGTGAAACCGGCGAACAAAATCAGGCTGACCAAACCAAATCCCAGCCCAGCACCTGCAACAACAGCTGCCGAACGTCTGATCCAGCTATCGCCAGCAACAATGAGCACCTGCATTGCAAAGAGCCCGGGCGTGATCGCCGCAGCCAATCCGAGAAGGATCACCTCTCCGATAAGTGCCAGAAAACTCATCGCATCGTCGCCAGGACCTCATCAACCATCTTGGTAGTGGTGGATGGGTGCAAGAAAACCAGACGGCCAACCGTCTCTCCCTGCCAGCCACTCGAGGTCACGAATGCCACCTGTGAACGCAACAAATCATCGGACCATGCTTGGTAGTCCTGAGCTGTCCAACCGATTCGCCGGAAAAGCACTATCGACAAATCAGGCCGCCTGATCAATTCAAAATGCGGAATCTCTTCAATTTGATCAGCCGCGTATGCAGCCAAATTAATGGAGTGCGCAACGGCGTCACGGTATGCGGCGATTCCATTAACCGCTAACGAGAACCACAGCGCCATACCCCGAGCGCGCCGAGTCAGGTGGTAAGCAAGATCACTGGGGTTAAGTTCGCTCTCATCGCCATGGATCACATCCAGGTAGGAAGCATCTTGGGTATGCACCGACTTAGCGAGGTGCGGGTCCTTGTAGATCAGTGCCGCTGAATCAAAGGGTGCAAACCACCACTTGTGCGGATCCATCACGATGGAGTCGACGCTCTCCACACCGGTATAACGCGGACGGAGTTCTGGCACCAACATCCCCGCACCACCGTAGGCAGCGTCAACATGAAACCACCAACCGTGGTCTGTTGCACAACGTGAAGCGGCGTCAAGGTCGTCGATTATTCCTGCATTGGTAGTGCCAGCAGTGGCAACAATCGCCACCACGTCCGACAGATCATTCTCTAAAGAAAGAGCAGAGTGAATCGCAGCTTCGTCCATTCGGCCATCGACGGTGGGCACGATAAGTGCATCCATTCCCACGATGTTCAGTGCATTAGCGATCGACGAATGAGCCTGATCGCTCACCACAACGCGCAACCTTGCCTCAGGTAACCCAGCCTCACTGCGCCGATTGCGCGCGGAGTCTCTGGCCACTACGAGTGCCGACAAGTTTCCTGCCGATCCACCAGAAACAAAGGTCCCACCAGCATCAGGGCCCATCCCCGCAGCATCGGCCATAACCCGGAGTGCCTGGTTCTCCGCCATGACGGCACCAGCGGCTTCTAGCCACGAACACCCTTGCAGCGAGGCAGCCGAAACCACCATGTCAAAAAGTAGGGATGCCTTCGTAGGTGCTGCTGGGATGAAGGCATAGAAGCGGGGACTATCTGCAGATAGAACTGTGTCAGCTAAATGATCGATGTATACGTCGAGCACTGCCTGAGGATCCTTGGGGTTTTCATCAATCAGCCCTGCCATTGCTTGGACCATCGTCTCGCGATTTCCGAGCCCATCAATCGGAGTTTCGGCAAGAGAGAGCCGCTCGGTGACGTATTCGAGGATCAGTTCCGTCAATTGCGGATCGATGCGATGCATTCGGTCGGCGTCGTGAGAGGGAAGTGGGAAGTTCAGCAATGCAGAGGTGGCCACGGGAGTCCTTAGCGATTTAGCGCGCCGTCAGTCTTCCTGCCAGCAGGCACTCCCGCCATCGTACCTCTGGCACCCTGC
>JBIISH010000104.1:0-6005 GCA_044341115.1 Candidatus Nanopelagicales bacterium | reverse complement strand
GGACTGCTCATTTACGGGATCATTCACGCCTCGGAAACTCGGAGCTTCCTGAGTGCTGGCGTTCTCGTGCCAGTTTTTGCCGGCATGGGCATCATCGCGCTATTCCTGGTCATGGAGGCTCGCAGTTCCCACGCTAGCTTCGATGTTTCACTGTTCAAGAACCGCGGCTACGCGGTGAGTCTGGTTGCTGTCTCGTTAGCGTTCTTTGCGCTTTCAGGGATCACCTTCACGCTGCCCTTCTATCTGCAAATTGTTCGGGGTTACGACGTCCTCGCCGCCGGTTTGTGTTTTGTGCCCTTCGCGGTAGGCCAACTCATTGCCGCGCCCCGAAGTGCTGCGATGGTTGCCAGGTTCGGGTACCGGGTGGTGATGACATTCGGTCTTGCCTTGGTCGCGCTCGTGCTGCTCGTTTTGGCGCAGATCGATGGAGCTACCCCGATCTGGATATTGCTCGTTGCATTCTTCTTCTTCGGCTTGGGTATGGGCAACGTGATCGCCCCGGCCAGCACGGTGATGCAGAACGTCTTGCCTTTGGAGCGCGTGGGTGCTGGCTCGGCGGTGCAAAACACCGTGCGTCAAGTGGGCGGTGCTTTGGGTGTTGCGGTTATTGGCACGGTCCTAGCTACCTCATTTGCAAGCAACCTCGCACCGGTGTTGAACAAGATCCCTGCACAATTTCGACCCGATGGTGCTGAAGAGGCATCCGAGTCGATTATTTCGGCGGTAGCGCTGTTGGGGAAGGCGGAGTCAGCTGGTGCCCCCGCTGATCTCATCGAGCAGGCACGGAGTGGGATTTTCGAAGCATTCATCTCTGCCTCCCACATCACGTCGTGGATTTCCTTCGCGATCGTGCTCATTGCGGCCCTGGTGGTCGGCTTCATGTTGCCCGTGATCACGCCACCCACGCGCAGATCGCCTGACGTACCACCGAGTGATCCCACAGATGCCCTCATCGCCGAACAGGAGCGGGCCTACCCGAATGACGCGGCCGAGGAGATTGTCCCGCCACACCACCGGACAGACTCATGAGCCAACTTGAAACAGTAACCCGGCCACGCGGGCGTCCCCGCGATCCGCAGGTTGAGCATGATGTGGTCGCGTCGGCATTGGAGCATTTAGCGGACGTCGGTTTCATGCGGTTTTCGGTGGAGTCCGTTGCTGCGATGTCGGGAGTGAGCAAGGCGGCCATTTACCGACGGTTCACCGGCAGAGACGAACTCATCACTGCCAGTCTGGCTCGACTCAACGATGATCTGCCTGCTGTCCCCCAATCGGGGAGCGCGCACGAGCGTCTATCGGTGATGTTGAGCCGGATTCGATCTGGTATTTCTTCCTCGTTAACTGGCCGGATCATGATGCACGTGGTGGGTGAGGGTCAGCGCCAACCAGAACTTACGGAAGTTTTCTTCCAACAGGTACTCAAGCCCAGACGTAGTCGCATCATCGAGGTGCTCAATGACGGAATTCGCGATGGCGAATTTGCTGCGGACTTGAATGTGGACACCACGGTGGCCGTATTGGTGGGCCCGATGATTTATTCGGGGATGTGGGACGTCAGTGTGAGTGCGCGGCAGCCTGACACCGAATCAATCCTCGCGGTCATATTGGCTGGATTGGCTCCCGCCAACCGTTCGTGATCGGCAGGCGACGGTCCCGACCAAACGCCTTGAGGGAAATCTTGGTGCCGGGCGGGTACTGACGCCTCTTGTATTCCGCGCGATCAATTAATGTGATGACCCGTTCAACGATTGCTGCCTCAAACCCTGCCGCGACCAAATCTCGGGGGCTGAGATCTCGATCGACGTAAGACTCGATGAGTTCATCAAGCAGCGCGTAATCGGGGAGTGAATCGCTATCCATTTGATCCGGACGAAGTTCAGCACTGGGTGGCTTACTGATGCTGTTCGGTGGGATAGGCGGGGTTGCACCTTCGGCAAGGGCAACAGCGTTGCGCCACTGTGAAAGTGCCCACACCAAGGTTTTGGGCACATCCTTGATGGGGGCAAAGCCGCCGACAGCATCGCCATAAATCGTGGAGTAGCCAACAGCCAGCTCGCTCTTGTTGCCCGTTGCGAGGACAAGGTGGCCCTCTTCATTAGAAATTGCCATCAATGACGTTCCACGGATGCGTGCCTGCAGATTCTCTTCGGCAAGTCCGTGCAGATCCATGCTGGACAAGTAGGCATCAAACATCGGCGCTATGGGTAGATCACGAATGTTGAGGCCAGTTCGTTCAGCGATGTCGTGGGCGTCGGCGATCGAATGCTCCGATGAGTAGCGGCTCGGCATTGACACCCCGAACACGCGATCGGCACCAAGTGCATCAACCGCGATCGCTGCCACGAGTGCTGAATCGATTCCGCCGCTCAAGCCCAATATGACCGAGGAGAAGCCGTTCTTTTCGACGTAATCGCGAAGGCCCACGGTGAGTGCTCCATACACCTCCGCTTCATCGCTGAGGTGAACGGCAACGCCGGGAGCCAGTGCCGGTTCAGGTGCACACTCTCGGGTGTGAAACTCGATGGAGCCAACTCCGCCGCGTTGCAGCGCAGGAACATCGACCACCATCACACCGGATTCGAACTGCGGAGCTCGCGCAACGAGTGCGCCTGCGCTATCCACAACAAGTGAATCGCCATCAAAAACGAGTTCGTCTTGGCCGCCCACAAGGTTTACATAGACCAGAGCAGCGCCAGATTCTTGGGCGCGTCTGTTGCAGAGGTCGAGGCGAACGTCGTCCTTGTTTCTTTCGTAGGGAGATGCATTGAGCACAGCGAGAACGTCAGCGCGAGATTCGCGGGCCCACTCGACCGGGCCACCGTTTTGCCAGAGGTCCTCGCACACCGCGATGCAGACGGTGACCCCGTCAACATTGATGACCAAGGGCTCCGTTCCCGGAATGAAGTACCTGGCTTCGTCGAAAACGCCGTAGTTCGGGAGGTGGTGTTTGACATATCGCGCCCGCACCGCGCCTGAATGCACGACGGCCACTGCATTCACGGCGCCACCCCGAGGTGACCCGAGGATCTCCTGGTGCTGGTCGAGGTAGTCCAAGTAACCGATCAGACACACCAGATCGCCATACCCAGCTTCCTCGATTCGGGTTGCAAGGCCAGCCATGGCGATGCGGGACTGCTCCTGGAAAGAGGGCCGCAAAGCCAGATCCTCGATGGGGTAGCCATTAAGTGCCAATTCAGGAAACACCACTAATTGGGCTTCTAGGCCAGCCGCGTCGGCCACGCTGGCCAAGATGAGGTCGGCATTGGCGCCCATATTGCCCACGACGGGGTTGATTTGAGCGAGGGCAACTCTTAGCCGGGTCACCCCGTGAGGGTACCGAGAGCCACTTCCTTGGCCGCAACCCAGCGCAGTTAACCCACGCGTAACACAAACGGCGCAACCATAGGGCTATGGAAAAGCAGGCAGAGTTTGTCCTCCGCACGATTGAAGAGCGCGATATCCGTTTCATGCGCCTGTGGTTCACCGACGTATTGGGAACCTTGAAGTCTGTTGCTGTTGCCCCAGCTGAGTTAGAAGGAGCGTTCTCCGAGGGAATCGGGTTCGACGGCTCGGCGATCGAAGGCTTTGCACGGGTCTACGAATCCGACATGCTCGTGCGACCCGATGCCAGCACCTTCTCCCTCTTGCCGTGGCGTAATGAAGGCCCCGGGGTGGCGCGCATGTTCTGCGACATCTTGATGCCTGATGGCACGCCTTCTTATGCGGATCCACGCTACGTGCTCAAGCGCACGTTGACCAAAGCTGCTGACCTTGGCTTCACGTTCTATACGCACCCTGAGGTCGAGTTCTACCTGTTCAAAGGTCGCCCAGAACAAGGCGAGGTTCCGGTCCCGGTCGATAGTTACGGGTACTTTGATAACACCCCGCATGGAGTCGGCCACGACTTCCGTCGACAAGCGATCATGATGCTCGAGGCCATGGGAATCTCGGTGGAGTTCAGCCACCATGAAGGCGGCCCAGGTCAGCAAGAGATCGACCTGCGCTATGCGGACGCACTCACCACTGCAGATAACTTGATGACCTTCCGATTAGTAGTGCAAGAAGTAGCACTTGAGCAGGGGCTCTACGCATCGTTCATGCCCAAGCCGCTTCGTGATGCTCCCGGTTCAGGAATGCACACCCACCTCTCACTCTTTGAAGGAGATCGCAACGCCTTCTACGAGGCAGGTGCCCCGTATCAACTCTCGAGCGTGGCGCGTTCTTTCATCGCCGGTTTGCTCGTGCATGCCCCGGAGATCACCGCGGTCACCAATCAGTGGGTCAACTCCTATAAACGACTGGCAGGTGGCGCGGAAGCCCCCTCGTGGGTGTGCTGGGGACACAACAACCGCTCAGCGCTCATCCGCGTACCGATGTACAAGCCAGCAAAAGGCAACAGCACGCGTATCGAATACCGCGCCATGGATAGTGGGGCAAACCCCTACCTTGCATTCGCAGTGCTGCTCGCAGCTGGTCTCAAGGGCATCGAAGAAGGGTATGAGATTCCGGCTGGTGCCGAGGATGATGTGTGGGCGTTGACCCCGGGGGAACGTCAAGCAATGGGCATGCAGCAGCTGCCCACCAGCTTGAACCAAGCCATCTCGATCATGGAAAAATCCGAGTTGGTGGCCGAAACGCTGGGGGAGCACGTGTACGACTTCTTCCTGCGCAATAAGCGGGCTGAATGGGACGAGTACCGCCGTCAGGTCACCCAGTGGGAACTGGACCGGTACCTTCCTTCTTTGTGACCGCAATTCACCCCCGAGTCCTAGCGATTCAGAACGATCCGACAGATCCACCGCTCATGGTGGGTGACTGGTTGGCTGAACTGGGCATCGTGGTCGAAGTTGTGCGGGCCCATGAAGGCGATGAAGTGCCCAACGCTGTTCCGGCTGGAGTGCACGGGATTCTCGCTCTGGGCGGTTCCATGGGGGCCAATGACGACCTTGATGCGCCGTGGCTGCCGGCAGAGCGCGCGTTGCTCAGAGATGCTGTGGCAACAAAAACCCCGGTGCTGGGGTTGTGTCTGGGATCGCAGTTACTCGCTGCTGCCTTAGGTGGAAAAGTTGAGCTCGCGGCCACGACAGAAATTGGTCTGAGTTTTGTTGAACCGACGGCTGAAGGGGTCGAAGACGCCGTTGTGAGCGCGGCACTGGGCGCTGCATCAACTGATCGCGGGGGAGCTGCACGTGTGCCTGCGATTCAATGGCACCAAGATCATGTAGCGGAGCTGCCGCAGGGAGCACATCTCCTACTCTCCAATGAAGCTTGCCGAGTTCAAGCATTTCGCGTTGGGGATAGCGCATATGGCTTCCAGTGTCATCCGGAGATCGATGCGGAAGTTTTTCTTTCGTGGGCTGACTTTGCCGATGAGGCACTGATCAGATCAGGAACGGATGTGGCAACTGCAAGCAATTCTGTGCAGGAGTACGGCGCGGAGCTGGTGGCCACCTGGCGCCCAGCAACACTGGCCTGGGCAGAACTTGTCATCGATCGATGTACCTCAACCGAAGCGTCGTCGTCGTGACCACGCGTGGAGCGAGTGATTCGGGCCGAGCAGCGCGCATGGGGTTTTCCGATCCGGCAATGTCGAATGCACTACTGACCAGCGAACAGGTGGCTTCCCTCAATCTTGCCGACAGCGCTGAACTGCTCGCTGATTTTGGCGCCGCGGCTGATCCAGATCAAGCCTTGCGCCAGTTTGTCCGGCTACTCGAAGTTTCCGAGGGCGGCGTAGGCCATCGTTTGCGGTCAGCTTTAGGAGCTGATCGAGATTTCAGGCGACGACTCATCGATGTGTTGGGACTTTCTGAAGGTCTTGGTGATTTTCTCATCAGGCATCCAAGTGCGGTTGACGTGATTTCTCAGGCTGATGAATTGACTCTCGCTCCTTCGGCGCGGGAAGGTCGTGCGCGACTCCTAGCTGCAGTCGGTGCCCATCCAGAAGACCCAGAGCCGGTAGCAACGGTTGACCACGAGCTCGCCCTCGATTCCCTCAGGATCGA
>JBIISH010000103.1:0-6012 GCA_044341115.1 Candidatus Nanopelagicales bacterium | reverse complement strand
GATCGTTCAGGACCGAACATCTGCGCCTTTGCCGCGAAGTAGGACTCCATATCGTGGTGGTAATCAAGATGATCCTGCGTCAAATTTGTGAAGCCCATCACGTCAAAAACAAGTCCGTCAACGCGGTGTTCTGAGACTGCGATGCTGGAAACCTCCATCACTGCAGAGCTAATTCCTTCCTCTGACATCAAGGCAAGTATCGCCTGAATGTCCGGCGCTTCAGGGGTCGTGCGCACCCCTGAAATGTATTTCCCACCGAAGGTGACTCCCAAGGTTCCGATAGCACCTGTCGCCTTACCAGCGGCCGTGAGTGCAGCAACAAGCATGGCGGTAACCGTGGTTTTGCCGTTTGTGCCGGTGACTCCAGCAAGTGCGATGCGCTCTCCAGGGTGGCCGTAAATCAATGCAGAGGCCGGGCCCAGGGCTGAACGTGGATTAGGCACCACCACCACGGGCAGCCTTGACTTTTCTGCCTCCACTCGGCCTTCCTCGTCAGTGAGTACCGCCACCGCCCCCTGGTCAGCCGCGGTACTTGCGAACGAAGCTCCATGCTGGCGCCGGCCGGGAAGACCAGCGAACACATCACCGTGGACGACCTCACTCGATGAATGCGTGATGCCCGTAATGAGAAGGCGAGAATCTATCTCCGTCGACTCTCTCCCACCTACATGAAGCGTCCCTTGTACTTCCGCAACTAGGTCACTGAGCTCTACAGGGTCGACGTGAGGTCGGTGCAACCTGTCCTCCACGTCAGCTCAGCCCTTGTATGTCAATGCCATAACTGGGCTCTTTAGCCCAGTCGGGGGAATCTCACGGGCACGGAGTGCGTGGGTCATCACATCTTTAAAAATAGGTCCGGCTAGGGCTCCGCCGTATCGACCATATTGCGGCTCGTTGACAAATACTGCGACGACGAGTTGAGGGTCATCCGCTGGGGCCATGCCGATGAACGAGGCGATCACCTCTCGGGAATATCCCCCGCGGACCTGATCGACTACCTGAGCGGTGCCGGTCTTGCCAGCCACTCGGTAGCCCGGGATCTTGGATTGTTGAGCTGTTCCGCCCTCTCCGACAACGGCTTCAAGCATCAATCGCACCTGCGCGGCTGCCTCAGCGGAAACAACGCGGGTGGGCGGTGCAACTTCTGGCTCTGTGACCGTTCCATCAACGCCTATTAACCCCGAGACGAGGCGAGGTTGAACCTTTAGGCCGTCGTTCGCGATCGTTGCGAAAACGCTGGCTGCTTGGACCGCATTAACACTCAGCCCTTGGCCGAATGCGAGAGTGGGGAAGGTCGTGGGCGACCAATTTTCTAGCGGTGGCACGTAACCTCGGTTTTCACCAGGAATGCCCAGGCCCGTTGGTTGGCCTACACCAAACTTGTCCAAGTATTTGGCGAACTTTCTTTTGCCTATGCGCTCGGCGGCCAGGATCGTGCCAATGTTGCTGGATTTGGCCATAACACCCGTCAGTGTCAAGTTAAGGGTTCCGTGCGGTGTGTGGTCCTTAAATACTTTGTCTCCGCGCTCGAGTCCGCCGGGAACCTTGATCCACGTGGAAGGCGTTGCAGCCTTCTCATTCACCACAGCAGCCAAGGTAATGAGTTTGCTCGTTGAGCCTGGTTCGAATGCATCGGTCAAGATTCGATTGCCTCGATCAGCGTCATCACTGAGGGCCGGCTTGTTGGCATCGAAGGTTGGCGCCGTAGCCAGAGCCAGCAAATCACCAGTTCGAGGATCCATAACAACCACGGTGCCGCTCTTTGCACCACTCGTTCGAACGAGCGATGCAATCGAATTTTGGGCCACGTACTGAATATCCCTATCAATGGTCAACTGAACGTCTTGGCCTGGGACAGCATCAACCGTGTTCGATGACGATGTGGGAATAACTCGACCCCGCGGGTTTCTTTCTGAAGTCTGAGAACCACTCACGCCGGCAAGTTGCTCCTGAAATGCGTATTCGATGCCGCCTAGTCCTGCAGCATCAGCGCCAACAAAGCCCACAACATTCGCGCCAACCTCCCCTGCGGGGTAGATCCTGCGGCTCGTTGACTCACTCATGATGCCGGGCAGTCGCAATTCAGAAATTCGATCCCACGTTTGCGGTGTGACCCCCTTGGCGATGTAGATAAAACGTTTGGTTCCCGTCAACCTCGTCGCCAACACATCCGCATCGACACCCAGTAATGGCGCTAACTGCGCACCAACGGCGGCCGCATCATTAATCAAGGTCTGGTCTGCGGTCAGGTTTCGCGCTTCAACGGTGACGGCCAGCGGCTGACCAGCGGAGTCAAGAATCGCCCCACGCATCGCTGGGAGATCTGTCGTGCGTAAACGCTGATCCAATGCAGCCGTGGCGAGAGCCTCACCACGAATCCCTTGAATCTCAAAGAGTCGTCCAGCAAAAATTGTGAGAATGACGCCGGTGACGAGAAGCAGTGCCAGACCCCGCTTACCTGGATCAGCCAGAACTAGAGGGGACGGTCGTCGACCACTACCTGCTCCACCCTTGCCTGATGACGGTGTTACCCGTGGCTTCGTTGCCGTTCGTGACATGCGCTCACTCCACCGGCACAGCGTCGAGTTGCCCATCAACACTGATGCTTTGCCCCTGTGAGATCACAGCCGCTGCTGGAACTTCCTGCCAGAGCGCGTCTTCACTTTTTGCTTTCTTACCCGCTGCTCCTTTTGGACTCTTTGCCCCGGCTGCTCCAATCGCTGCAGTCTGGGCAGCTTCATTGGCTGCTGCATCCGCAGCGGCAGGGTCATAGTTCTCGCCAGGGGCGATGGGGAGATCTGTTCCCACGGAGATGTTGTCGACCGCTTCCGACGCAGTTGCATCTGCAGGGGTAGCAAGAACGGGGATTCCATTTACTTGCCCTGGAGCAGCCTTTGGCTTACCAAGAATGCGGCCGTCAGGCACTTCGATAAAGACCGGTGTCTCACTCGGCACCATGCCAAGGGCTCGAGCATTAGCCTCGAGAACACCAGGTGCTCCGACAGCTTCGACTTGTTCGGTCAAGGTAGCCAGTGCCTGATTGAGTTCACGTTGCTGACCTTTGAGTTCACTCAAGGTGTATGCCCCTTGAGCAACGGTCGTGTTTATCAACAGCATGCCCACCAACCCAAGGCCCAACGCGCCGGTAACCACTAACGCGAAAACACCACGGCTAGCACGCTCGGCGCGCAGAGGAGCAACGATTTTCAGGTGATGACGACCCTTGCGGCGTACTCCCCTGGTCGCATATTCAGTAACAACAGAATCAACTGATTCCTGTGCATCCATTGACGATTTCGATGTCGGATCGAGCTGCGGGGCCGCACTCATGCTGCCACCCGCTCAGCTGCACGAACCCGAACAGAAGCTGCGCGTGGGTTCATCTCGATCTCCTTCGACGATGCCTTCTCAGCTCCGCGCGTGAGCAAGGAAAAATGCGCTGCGGCATGTTCTGGAATAAAGGGAAGGTCATACGGGAGATCCACTGTGGTGGCCGAACGCAAAACTTGCTTGACCATTGCATCTTCAAGGGATTGATAGGACATAACGACAATTCGTCCACCAACGCTCAGCGATTCAAGAGCAGCCGGAAGGGCACGCCGTAGAGCTCCGAGTTCATCATTCACTTCGATGCGCAACGCCTGGAAACTGCGCTTGGCGGGATTCCCACCAGTCCGACGAGCAGGTGCCGGAATTGCGTCTCGGATGACATCTACCAGGCGCGCAGAGTTTGTGAATGGCTGTACTTCTCGTTGGGCGACAATCCGTTGAGCAATTCGGCGAGCGAATTTCTCTTCTCCGTATTGGCGAAGGACGCGAGTGATCTCATCTAGTGAATACGTGTTGACAACATCCGCTGCGCTCACGCCACTTGACTGGTCCATTCGCATGTCAAGTGGGGCATCTTGGGAGTAAGAGAAACCACGATCAGCCTCATCGAGCTGCATTGAGGAAACACCTAGGTCAAATAACACACCCTGCACATGGGAGTAACCGAGCTCAGCCAACACGGTTGGCATTTCGTCGTACACCGCATGAACGAGGTTCACCCGCTCACCGAACGGAGCTAGGCGTTCCCGCGAGTGGGTGAGGGCTGACTGGTCGCGGTCCAAACCGATCACAGTGAGCGCCGGGAATGTTTGCAAAGCCAATTCCGCGTGTCCGCCTAGCCCGACGGTCGCATCGACCAGTACAGAACCTGGGTTGGAGAGCGCAGGTGCGAGTAGGGCGATTACCCGATCCCGGAGTACCGGGATATGCCGCATCTGTGAACTCATCATCAGCCTCGTCGTCTGACCTGTTATGCCCAGGTCGAGACGACGATGGAAAGCCCGTATAAAACCGAGCCGGTCATGACCCCAGCTGCGAGGACAACAGCCCCTGTGCGGATCGAACGCACCATCGGGTGGTGGGCAAACTCCGTGATTGTGCTCATTTCTTCCCCTTCGTGGTGGACACGATTCGCGGTCGGGTCGTTTTCGGTGTGAGTTTTCTTGTTTGAGGCCGCGAGGCCAGGTCCCCGCCCGCTGTCTATTCAGCGGTTTCCTGGCACCGGGGAAGTGGCGTCAGGGATGCGGGAGCGGGAGGAGACCTCACCGCGCGGCTTACAAGATTCCGGGGATTACCTCCTCGCTGAGATCGGAGAAGCCCTCTTCTTGACCTTCGAGGTAAGTACCCCAAGCTGCTGCATCCCAGATTTCGACCGTGGTCCCGTTACCGACCACCATCACATCGCGGTCGAGGCCGGCGTACTCACGCAGCGCTGCAGGCATGGTGACTCGCCCCTGACGATCGGGAATCTCATCAAATGCCCCGGAGAACAGCACCCGCAGGTAGGCCCGAACGCGAGCATCTGACCGGGAGGCCTCATTTAGACGCTCGGCGTAAGCCGCGAACTCTGCCGCCGGCCAGACCACAATCGATCGGTCCTGACCTTTGGTCAGAACCACTCCTGCGCTCAATCCCTCACGGAACTTGGCAGGAAGAACTAGTCGGCCCTTCTCATCGAGGCGAGGGGCATGAGTACCGAGAAACATGTGCCCCTCCTTCCCCATCAGAACCGTTAATCACCTTGGTAACTCCAAGTGCCGCCACAATACTCCACTTTCCTCCACAGTCAACCCTCTACCCCCAATTTCGGGGAGAAATCCTCCACTTCAGATCTACATGAGGGGCGAACGAGGCAGCTTCGTGCCGTGGCGAGCACCGGTTAGAGGACAAAGCGGCCTAAAGTCACCGGGTGATCACCCACACATCGGCGCGCCATATGGCGGTAGTGATCCTCGGCTGCGCCGTTCTGCTCACTGGGTGCGCGAGCGGCACCGATACCACTTCCCAACCATTGCCCACAGCCTCAGCGACATCTCCTTCAACGAGTCCAACCCCAACTCCAACCCCAACTCCAACCCCAACCGCGACCCCGACCCCAACCGCTGCCCCGCAGCCGAGGTCTCCCCTCACCGGAGAAATCCTTCAATCTCCGCAACCCGTCCTAGTCGTAAAACTCGATAACACTCGCAATGCCCAGCCGCACTCTGGTCTCGTGGATGCCGATGTTGTCTACATCGAAGAAGTGGAATACGGAATTACTCGGCTGGCTGCGGTCTTCTCCTCAAAGATTCCCGGACGCATCGGTCCAGTGCGCAGCGCTCGAATCACCGATATCGACCTACTCGAGCAATACGGATCTCCTGCCTTCGCTTTTTCCGGAGTGCAAACCAAGATGTGGCCCGTTATAGATGCTTCGTCATTAATTGACATCTCGCCAAACAAGATGGCGCAGGCCTACTTTCGAGATCCAGCCAGAAGGGCGCCGTACAACTACTTCATTGACGGAGTTTTGGCTCTCGAGCAAACTCCTCAGGCCTCACTAGAGAAAGAGATCGGCTTTGTTTTCTCCGATATAGCTCCACCATCGGAAACACCCGGACAAAAGGCGAGCATGGAATGGTCGTACGCCTCAGCTCGATTTGTCTATGAGCCAAATTCTGGTCTTTACAAGGTCTTTCTTAA
>JBIISH010000158.1:0-4617 GCA_044341115.1 Candidatus Nanopelagicales bacterium | reverse complement strand
GCCATGCGAGGGTGGAACCGGAGCGATGCTGACCGCAGACGATGACGATCACCGTGCGGCCTCGAGGTATGCCACGCACCGGCCTCCCAGATCTGCGATCTCGCGCGCGAGTTCCTTGGCGTGGGCAGGTGCGGGAGGACTGGGATCGACGCGAAGGTCTTCGACATCCCCGATCAGCGTCACGCGCCCCTCGGCCACCATCGCGGTGAGGAGGGAGATGTCGCGCTGGGCCCACACCTCCGCGAGACGCCACATGTCTTCGGGCATGGTGAGACGGGAGCCACGGTCCGGACGATTTTGGAACACTTCACTGACGAGTCTACGTGCCCATCGCCCGCGATCGTCGACGTCGAGACCGGCCTGGGTCAACTGCTGCATGACTTCGCGAAGGAGCAGCGCCTCACCAGCGGTGACCCCCTCGTGCCGCGGGATGGGCGCGACCGCACCCAGTTCCGGATGACGTGCGAGGTCGACGCCGAGGGATCCCAGAAAACGCTGCCACAGAACGGTGGGATCTGCCGTCTTCGTAGGAACGGTCACGACCGACACTCGGCTCGCGCACCCGAGCCAGCGCTCGGCTAGGTCGGCGATCGCCTGTGACCGCCAGAAGTCCTGAGCGGGATCATCCTGCCACGAGTCCGGTGCCGCCTGTCGCTCCTCGTCCTTGTGGATGACGCCCTGGAGAAAGGTGGCGAAGGATGCAGCACGACCGTTGCGCACGCTCTGCTGCCAGGTCGATGGAAGGACGCGGCTGATCACCCGGGCGGTGATCACGACGTGGACCTCTGCGACGTCGAGGTAGGACAGCAAGCGCACGGCGGCCAACGGAGTGAGACTGGCGACCGCCTCACCGGACAACACCACATCGGTGTCAGAGCGGCGCAGCGCCCGGCGCAGTGCAGCCGCCCGATAGCTCGGTTGAACTGTGGCGGCATCCAACAGCGCAGTCTCATGGTTGAGGCCGAGGTCGCCGGTGACGTCCCGCTGCGGATAGGTCAGGTCTGCGGACGTCAACAACGCTGCGCTGGCCACCAGTCCGTGCTGCAGGTACGTCGTGCCTGACTTGCGCGGGCCGATATGCAGATGCAGTCGATGGGTCATCGGGTCACCCGCCGCATTACCGCGCACCCCGCTGCCGGATGCGTCGCACGAGCTGCTCGAGGCGCGACCGATGCGATGTCTGTCGCTGGTGAACCGCAAGCACTCGATCGGCCACGAGGTAACCGGCGAAGGCGGCATACGTGTACGGCTCGGGCTGCTCTGCCTGGCGGGCGGGAGTCAGCAGGTCGCGGTGATCGCCGACGATGTCAGAGCCACCTGCCAACAGTGCGTCGGTGTCGCCCTGCGCCCACGTCTCGAACACCCGCGCATGCTCCGGTGCCAGGCCTGGCCTGGTGCCCCCGGAGGGTCGCGCTGTGGGGTCGGGCATCCACCGGTGACCGCGCAGAGATCTCATCTGCGCGAGCGTCCGGCCCTGCTCCAGACCGTGCTGCGCTGCGCGGCGGACCACCTCGAGCTCCTCCATTCGCAAGGAGGTGTTGGCACCGACTTCGTCCACCATCGGACATTCACTGGGTAGCCCATCGAGTTTCGCGGCGGTTCGGAAACGGGACCACAGGTCACTCATTGGCGCATGCGAGGGCGGCACGATGACCGCGGTAACGGGCAGACCCAGTCCCTGCCAGCGACTGAGCAGGCCCGGATAGTCGTAGCTGCGCCAGAAGGTCGCGTGCGCGTCCGCATTCCATCGCGCCCACCGCTCTTCGGCCGGGATGTCGGGGCGCTCCCGGATACGACGTTCGACATAGGTCTGAAGTGACTCACGGTGCAGATTGCGCACATGCTGGGCCCAAGAGGACAGCACGACGTCTGGAAGGGCTCGTACGGTTGCGACCACCCTGATCGGGACATCGGGCAATCGGTCTAAGAAGCGCTGCGCGTCCTGCGCGGTCAGGCCGCCGAGCGCTTCAGACGAGAGGATCACGTCCCCCTGCCAGGTGCTGACCTGCCGAGCAAGGTCGGTGACGATGGCCTCGTCGACGTCGGCCCACTGATCCTCGGACTTGCCGTCCCGCATGCCGGGTATGGCATAGGTGGCCGAAACATGATTGTGTCGATCAACTCCCATCAGCACGGTGGGATAGAGGATGCCGGCCTCGGCGATTGAAGAAGACGTGGCGACGAGAGCCCGCTGCAGGAATGTGCTCCCTGTCTTCCGTGGACCGATATGGAGCACGATCGAGTGCGCCATTTACGTCAACCTCAGGACAGCACGGGAACGACTTGATAGGTACTGTCGATCGCGCCCACACTGATCAGTGACATCGGCTTGTTACGCGACCCGCTCTCCACTGCGATGCCGTTTCCTTTGCGGGAAGTGATCGTGGTCGCGATGGTCAACTTGTTCGAGCAGCCGGGTGAGGTGCTCAGTGTCATCTGGGGGATCTCCAGGGAAAACGTGGCGTGATGCTGATCCGCACTGATGGTCCGGGTGATGGCGCCGTTCTCTCGCGTCGCCTTCACGACGGCGCATGTCACACCGGCCTTGGCCGGCACCTGCGTGACGGTCATCGCGACGGACGCCGTCGCGGAGCCGTTGATGTCACGCGAGGGCACCGACGCGCATACGTTCGGGTAGGTGGGTTCGATGCAGTTGCTGAATGAAATCTCAGCGACAGCGGTGGGCGTCGATCCCGCCCCCACGGTGACCGTCTTGCTCAGCGTGGCTGATTTTCCCGGCTTCAGGGCGATGTCTTTGGTGAGCAGGCGGCTGCTCGTGGACCACATATCGAGTGGCTTGCTCACCTTCATGACCGAGACCGCACTGCCCGTGTCGAGGGTGAGCGTGCCCGAGCCCGTTCCCGAGTCGCACTTGCCGGGAGCGCAGACGTTCACGGTAGATGCACAGGTCCAGCGGCCCGACTCGTTCACGCGCAGTACGAACGAGGCGACTGTGCGCCCCAGTCCTCCCTTCCAGAAGTTCCGGCCGGTCTCGATGCCGACTGTCTCCACACCCGACGGGCTCGTGCAGGAGAGCGCCTGGCCGAGGAAGAGTCGATCCGTGGTGTCCTTGACGGCGAGCGTGCTGGTGATGAAGCGCCGCTCCTTTGACTGGGCAGCGTCGAACTGGACCTCGAAGATGGATTGACGATGATGCGTCATCGGCTGCAGGGAGACGACGGTGGGCGATGTGTCCTGCGCTACTCCTTCCTCGGCGGAGGTGGGGCTCGGGGCGATCAGACCTGCGGTCGTGACGGCGAGTCCTACTGCGAGCGTGCTGAACATCCGCTTCACGAATGA
This sequence comes from Candidatus Nanopelagicales bacterium, assembly GCA_044341115.1. GTDB lineage: Bacteria > Actinomycetota > Actinomycetes > S36-B12 > S36-B12 > CAIXFB01. The sequence goes on along the minus strand of JBIISH010000158.1, from coordinate 1,317 downwards.
CCTCCGAGAAGTAGGGAAAGGAAACGAGGTGTCATGGTGCACGGGATCAGGCGTCGAGAGCTGACGCAGGGGTGGCAGGCGCGAGAGTTCGCACTCCGCGCAGGATGCCCAACACAGTGAGAAATGCCAACGCGAGCATGGACACCCAGAAACCAGTGTCAAGGTTGAACGCCTGACCCTCGAACACCAAGAACACCCACAGCACCGCAATGACCCACAGCACCGTGGAAGTGTTGCGCGTCACGGCGCCCGCGATTCCGGAAAAACCTTCCGGCAGCGATTCACCGATTGTGCGCAAACCGTTCAACAGCGCACCTCGAACCGCACGCCCAGAAGACGTGTTGCTGCTAAACCAAGCAGCGCCGATCAGAACAATGCCCAGCACGACCGCTGAAGCCAAACCGTCGAGAAGGTAGGCGGCAAAGATGGTCCAGAACGCTTCAGCGGCTGGACCGAAGACCGTACCCTCTAGTTGATTGTTGAACGACGTTGCCGCTTGCGCCAAGGCAAACTGGAGCGTAATCCCGATCACGATCAAGTAGCCGCCGAGAATCGTGATGGTGCGTGCTCGCCTGCGCGACAGCGCGAAGGCGATAAGGAACAGTGCCGCGATCATCACGAGCACCCACTCAAGAATCGGGTTGGTGAAGGCATAGATGGTGCGGATCTGTCCGAGTACTGGTGAAGAGAAGAGCACAATCTCACGGTCCTTCTCGGGGATCGTGAAGTTTCCTGCTGCGGTGATCCCTTTATCGACGAGGCCTTGCTGGATACCCGTGACGAGTTCACTGATATCGAGCACGAGTTCATCGCCTCGGATGTCTACTGGTCCAGATGGTTCGCCGCTCAGTGCAGCAACGATGCTCTTCTGGGCTACCTCATTGAGTCGCCGCCATGCCTTTGCAAACTCCTCGGACGCGACTGCTCCTGCTACGGCCTCGCGGATGAGTGATTCGATGCCGGCTGAAATGGGTCCGGCCAATGCATCCGTGATTGGACTATTCTCGAGCAGGTTTCCTAGGAATCCGCTGACTAACTCCTCGGTATCGACTCGAGCAAGAATCGCATCGGAGATCGCAGTGGAAAGAGACTCTTGGACAGCCTCATCGGATGCCAACGGCACCACCGTGGCTAGGTACTGCTCCGGGTCGTTAAAGGTGCGGTGACCCCAGTGGCCCACGACTGCAACCGGGGTGAGCAGGGCCGCAAGCACAAAAACCAGAAGTGATGCGATGGATCGGGCCGACCAAGAATGTGTCTTATTCACAGCCGCAGCATAGGCCTATGGACCTGAAGGCATACGCGTTTTACCCCGCC
>JBIISH010000010.1:0-16312 GCA_044341115.1 Candidatus Nanopelagicales bacterium | reverse complement strand
AGTACGCCCATCGCGGCGTAGACCCCAGGTGCCTGTCCTGAAATGGGGGAGAGCAGTGCCATCACGGTCACGCCGGCAACCAATGAGACGTTGACGATCATGTCGAAGAGCGCGAAAACCCGACCCAGGTGATCGTCGGGGATGTTCTGTTGGACGAGGGTGTCTGAGCAGACTTTCACCGCTTGTCCGGCAAAACCGATCGAAAATCCGCCCGCGAGGACGAGTGAGAACGCAGGCGCGGTTGCCCCGATCACCATCGCAGCGATGCCAAGCGTGCCGGCCTGGACCAGTGCGATCGACGACCAGCTCACCGCGCCGATGCGCCTGGTCATTGCCGGTGTGCCGATCGCGGCAATGAGTGCACCGGCTGCGGTGAAGCCGGTCAGGATCGCAAACTGACCGAGCGCAGCATCTGCATCAACCTGAGTATTGAACGTGTTGCGCACCAGGAGCAGTCCCCCCACGAGGAGTACCCCGAATGCGATGCGATGCGCGGCAACCACGGCGATGGCGCGGCCCGCCTTTGCGTGCACGCGCAGTTCACCGATGCCACTGATCAAACCCCGTACGACTCCGGCAACAGAATCGGATGGCTTTTCACCATGCGGGCCCAGCAGGTCCACGGCCATCCTGGTTGCGATGAATCCGGCAACGAGGTAGCAGGCGATTGCGCACATCAGGATGAACTGACTGCCTGCATCTCCTCCTCCCACGGCTGCGCGGAGGGTGATGCCCACTACCCCGCCCACGGCAGCAGCGAGGGTGCCGGATGTAGGCGTCAAAGCGTTGGCCGTGACGAGATCACGTCCTGACACCACATGTGGAAGCGACGCAGAAAGCCCGGCCAAAACAAAACGACCGATGCCGAGCACGATGAGAACACTGAATCCCAGTAGTAATCCGTCATCGCCAGACATCACCACAGCTAAAACGATCACCGTGGTCAATGCTTTGAGCACGTTTGCCCGAACGAGCACGTTGCGTCTGCTCCAGCGGTCGAGGAACACTCCGGCAAATGGACCAATGATGGAGAACGGCAGCAACAAAATCGCGAACGCTGCAGCCACCCGAACCGGGTCGGGCTCGCGTTCTGGTGAGAACAGCACGAACGTAGCAAGGGAAGCCTGCAGCAAACCGTCGCCGAACTGGGCGACTATGCGAACAGAGAACAGCCGGCGAAAGTCACGGCCGCGCAGCACGTCCCGGAGTGCGTGCAGTGATCCCATGCAATGACCGTACTGGCCCAGCTATCAGACCGGGACCGATGCTGCGATGAAAGCTTCTACCGATTCCCGGGCCACGCCGTCTCGGTACTGCTCGGGTGGGGATTTCATGAAGTAGCTCGATGCCGAAAGCACAGGCCCACCCTCGCCACGATCCATGGCAATCTTTGCTGCGCGCAAAGCGTCGATGATCACACCGGCGCTGTTGGGCGAGTCCCACACTTCGAGCTTGTATTCCAGGGTTAGTGGAACATCACCAAAGGCGCGTCCTTCAAGGCGCACGAAGGCCCACTTGCGATCGTCGAGCCAAGCGATGTAATCAGAAGGGCCGATATGGACGTTACGTTCACCAAGGTCATGCTCAAGTTGCGACGTGACTGATTGTGTTTTGGAAACCTTCTTCGAGTGCAGGCGATCGCGCTCAAGCATGTTCTTGAAGTCCATGTTTCCGCCAACGTTAAGTTGGTAGGTACGGTCAAGTTTGACCCCGCGATCCTCGAAGAGTGCGGCCATCACACGGTGGGTGATCGTTGCACCCACCTGGCTTTTGATGTCATCACCAACGATGGGAAGGCCTGCGTCTGCAAACTTCTTTGCCCACACCGGATCACTTGCGATGAAAACGGGGAGTGCGTTCACGAAGGCACAGCCGGCATCAATCGCGCATTGTGCGTAGAACTTCGCAGCGTTCTCTGATCCAACGGGGAGGTAACAGATAACAACATCGACATTAGCTTCTTTAAGTGCTGCAACGACATCGACGGGAGCAGCAGGAGATTCGGTGATGGTTTCGTTGTAGTAGATACCAAGGCCATCAAGGGTGTTGCCGCGTTGCACGGTTATTCCTGTTGCGGGTACATCAGCAAACTTGATTGTGTTGTTCTCTGACGCCCACATTGCATCAGCAAGGTCAAGGCCCACCTTTTTCTCATCAACGTCAAAGGCAAGCACGAACTTCACATCACCCACGTGATAGTCACCAAACTGCACATGCATCAGGCCCGGAACTTTCTCATCAACCGGTGCATCGGCGTAGTAATGCACACCTTGGATGAGTGAGTTTGCGCAATTTCCGACGCCAATGATGGCGACGCGAATGTCTGTCATGTAGTGCTCCCTAAAGCTGGGGGGATAGTTGGGTGTGATGTTCGTTCAGTAGTGATGAGTTCTTCAATCCAAGACACTTCACGCCTGGCACCATCGAGGCCATGGCGTTGCAGAAGATCGGTATAGGTGTCAACCCGCTTCGAGGTGATGTCGATCGAGTCGCCGAGGTCACTCAAGCGTTGTTCAAGCCGACTGCGCCTGCCCTCAAGGATTCGCAAACGTAACTTTGCCTCGGTGCGCGAGAAGAACGCCATTTTTGCGGCGAAGCCTTCGTCTTCCCAGTCGCTGGGAGTTTGGGTGCCGATCCATCCCGCAAAGTGTTCAGTTCCGGCGGGGGTGAGTTCGTAGACGATCTTGGACCGACGGGCTGGGGTAACGGGAAGGGAATCGTCTCGGCGCGAGATCAGCCCAGCCCGCTCCATGCGTTTGAGGCATGGGTAGAGCGAACCGTAGGACAGGGCGCGAAAGGGCCCAAGAATGCTCGCAAGCTGCTGGCGTAGGTCGTAGCCGTGGGTGGGCTCACTCTGCAAGATCCCGAGGATCGTGGATTCGAGGACATCGGAGCGCATCTGCAGAAGTTAGCACGCGATATATCGATTCGACATATCACCCCACCATAGGGCCGTTCAGGGTCGGTTACGATCTCTTCATGGCCACCTCGCGACGATCCTCCGTTCGAGGTTCCGTCGTCAAAGGAGAGCAAGGGCGCCCGCGCTCTTCATCGCGAGACCCGCTTCCCCCCGCCGAACCGGTCGCCAATCCCGCTACCCCTCGCTTCGTAATTGATTACGCCCTGCAGCGACGAGGAGCTTTGCGCACCCTGCATACCGGGGGCGCTTTGACGTCGGAATTCTGCGAGGCCGATCCCTACCTGCTCAAGGCCGCGAAATTCCACGGTGAGACGAGCGGGGAGAAGTGCCCGGCCTGCCGAAAAAGCGACCTCGTGAACCTGCACTACGTCTATGGCGACGAGCTCGGACCGTATAACGGACGGATCCGGGCTGAATCGGAACTGCCCTCCATGGCCCCGCAATTCGGTGAGTTCACCGTGTATGTGGTGGAGGTGTGCAAGAGCTGCCACTGGAACTTCATGATCAAGCGTTTCAAGCTCGGCGATGGCGTTCCCAGGCGCGCCTTGCCCACCCCGCGGGATCTGATCGACTGATTCGGCGGGTCGCACCCCTGCCTCATGGGGAACTAGTGGTGCACTTGGGGAGTCCAACCCGCGCAGCCGGCACAACTTCCCCGAGGTGATCGAGTTGAGTTCTTCCCCGCGTCCCCGTAAATGGCTCGCCAGATTGATCTGGCTCGCCGTTCTCGTGGTGGCTGTGGGCGTGGCTGGATTTGCACTCGTCTTGGCCCGGACCGATGTTCCAAGCCCCAACGAGGTCTCCACCAGTGAGGCCACGATCGTGTACTACGCCGACGGCCAACGAGAGATTGGTCGGTTGGGCGAGGCAACCCGCCGCAGCGTGGATCTGGCGAACATCCCTGAGCCTGTGCAACTTGCTGTGTTGTCCGCAGAGGATCGCGACTTCTACAACCACGGTGGTATCTCACCCGTAGGTATCGCACGATCCGCGTGGAACAACATCACCGGTGGCTCCACGCAGGGTGCATCAACGATCACCCAGCAGTACGCGAAAAATGCATTCCTCACCCAAGAACGCAGTTGGGATCGCAAGATCAAAGAGGCGATGCTCGCGTTCAAGTTGGAGACGATCGTTTCCAAGGATCAGATCCTTGAGGATTACCTCAACACGATTTACTTCGGTCGCGGCGCTTACGGAATCGAAGCTGCCTCAATCGCGTACTTCAATCAACCGGTTTCAGAAATTGATATCTCGCAAGCGGCGATGCTCGCGGCAATCATCAAGTCTCCCGGCGGATTGGCTCCAGAAGACAACTTGCCCGGGCTCAAGGGCAGGTGGGCATACGTACTCGATTCCATGGTTGAGCAAGGTTGGCTCGATCCCGCCGCTCGCGAGGAAGCCCGCTTTCCTGAAATCAATGAACAACGCGCTGGCAACCGCCTCGGTGGTCAAACCGGATACCTACTCACCGCAGTGGAAAAGCAACTCCGCGAAATGGGCTACGACGAAACCGAAATCCAGCGCGGTGGCCTGAAGATTGTTTCCACGTTTGAACGGCGAGCCCAGCGCGCAGCGGTGGCCGCGGTGAAAGAGCAGGGACCGAGTAGCAACACCGAAGGGCTGCGCCTTGGCCTCGCTGCAGTACGGCCCGGTACTGGTGAAGTCGTTGCTATGTATGGTGGAAAAGACTTCATCGACGATCAAATCAACAATGCGACGAGAGCTTTTGCACAAGCCGGCTCCACGTTCAAAGCGTTCGCGTTAGCCGCGGCCACAGAAAAAGACCTCCCACTGAATTCAGTGTGGATGGGTGATTCACCAGCAACGATCAACGGCTACACCCTGCGTAACTACGGAAACCGATCCTTTGGAATTGTCACGTTGCTGCAAGCAACCGAGTACAGCATCAACACCGCATATGTAGAAATGGAAGCCGAGATAGGTGTTGAGGCAGTGGCCGACGTTGCGATCCGCGCAGGGATACCGGCCACCACACCGGGCATGAACCTCGATGCGCTTGACCTCACCTTCGTGCTCGGTACGGCATCGCCCAGTGCTCTCGACATGGCCAACTCCTACGCCACATTTGCAAACCGGGGAACCCGAGCAATGGTCACGTTTGTGAAATCAGTAACCGGGCCCAACGGCGGGCTGCTGTTTCAACATGAGCCAGACGTGAGTGCTGAGTTTGACTCCATGACGGCAGACACCGTGACATACGCATTGAACAGGGTTGTTACCAATGGCACCGGCACCAGAGCACTCGAACTCCAACGCCCTGCCGCGGCCAAGACCGGCACCACAGCTGACAACAAGAGCGCCTGGTTTGCCGGCTACACCCCGCAACTGTCCACGGCGGTGATGATGGCCAAGGAAGACTCCGACGGAATGCCCATCTCGATGGCCGGCACCGGTGGCCTAGACACCGTGACCGGTGGATCCTTCCCCGCTGCAATCTGGACCGCATTTATGAAAGCTGCCCTCAAGGGTGAACCGGTTGTGGAGTTCCCGCCCCCTCCGGCAGGAGCGATGGTCGAACTGGAATGCCCGGAGTTCCTCGAGCCGGGGATGGAAGAGGTCCCCATGGGTTGCCCAGTGCCCGAGGTCACTACCGAATTTGAGCCCGAGCCGATCGAAGAAGAGTTCGACCCCGCCGACATCAACCCCGACGCACCACCCGGGGAAGTTCCCGGTGCTGAGGTTTTGCCCGGTCAAGAACTCCCCGACCCAGCGCAGGGCGATCTCTTCGGACCCGACAATGATGGGCGCACAAATGCGCCGTTGGAAGAGAGTCGTCCTAACTAGTGTGCGGGGGTGAAACACGCGATGAGCCGATGGCCATTCGTGCTTCCTTCGCACAGCGATGATGTCGTAGCCGCCAGTTCGAATGTGATCGGTGGACCGGTCGGTCGCTACGCCGACATCACTCGCCGGTACTGGAACCCCCTGCGCGTGCTGGTGCTACTCGCCACCGGTGGCTACCTACTGGGTTATCTACTCGACTTCTCGTGTGTGCGTGAAGGTTGGCGCGATCCCGAACGCTACGAGCACCTGTGTTACTCCGACATCCCCGCACTGTTCGGGTTCCGCGGATTTGTTGACGGTTACCTGCCGTATCTGCAAACCCCTCCGGGTGGACAACCACTGGAGTACCCGGTGCTCAGCGGTGTGTTCATGCACATCAGCGCGATGTTCTCGCGCACCATCGAAGGACCACTGAATTTCGAAAGTTCGTCGAACGCCTTCTTCACCGCAAATGTGATCCTGCTACTCATCCCACTCATCGTGCTCGTGCTAGCAACAGCCCTCGTCGTGAAAAGGCGCCCATGGGATGCGGCGATGGTCGCGCTAGCGCCAGTGCTCATCCTTACGGCCACCATCAACTGGGATCTACTCGCAGCGGCACTCGCCACACTTGCCCTGGTTTTCTGGTCGCGCAACCGAGCTTTCGGAGCAGGCATCTGGCTCGGCCTCGCCATCGCCGCAAAGTTTTACCCACTGGTTTTCCTCGGTGCATTTCTGGTGCTTGCGATTCGTACAGGCAAGTGGCCGGCGTTTGGCAGGCTGATGGGCGGAACCGTAGGAGCTTGGTTAGCGGTCAACATTCCATTCGCTGTGGCCAACACTGAAGGCTGGTTTCACTTCTACTCATTTAGTTCCGAGCGCGGGGTTGATTTCGGTTCGCTCTGGTATGCGTTGCCGCAGCTAGGTTTTCCCGGAGTTCCCGCCGATCGAGCGAACCTAGCGATCATGATCTCGTTGATAGTGCTGTGTGCTGTGGTTGCCGTGATCGGACTCAGCGCGCCGAGACGACCCCGCCTTGCTCAGTTGCTATTCCTCGTGCTCGCTGCTTTCGTACTAACAAACAAGGTCTACTCACCGCAATACGTGATCTGGTTGCTGCCACTTGCGGTGTTGGCCCGGCCCAAGTGGCGCGATCTGATCATCTGGCAGATCGGTCAGATTGTGTACTTCATGGCGATCTGGTGGCACCTGATCGACTACGTAACTGAGGAAGCGCGTTTTTTGAACGTGGAGGCCTACTCCGGTGCGGTGCTGATTCATGTAGGTGCAACCGTGTTCCTGTGCGTCATGGTCATCCGCGATATCTATCGCCCCGAACACGATCCGGTCCGAAACGATGGGTTCAGGGAAGACCTGGACGATCCCGGGGGTGGGCCATTCGATGGAGCACCGGATGTGTGGACGCTTCGCAGAGAAGCGGAACAAGAAACTAGTCGACGATGACAGCGTCAAAATGCGATGTCGTGAATCGCACATCCGCACTGAACTGATCTCCGATCTGCGGCAGCACGCAATCGTGCGGCAACCAGATCATCGAGTGGTGCTGATGCGGTGGCTCAGCAAACCACCGTTGCTTCTTGGCCCACGTAAATGGGGAGAGTGCTCGACCGGCTGCATCGAGTGCTCCGGTTCCCGCGGTCACGATGCGCTGGCGAACCGAAGCGGCAGGGGTGGGCGCGGTGAGACCGATTCCGTGTGCGGTTCCTCCTGACACCACCACCAACGTTCCATCTTTAGGACCGGTGCGCTGGCGGTATCCCACATGCGTGCCGGTAGCAAGAGGGTGCACAGCAAGCACAGTGCCTGATGCAACCAGTGCTTTCCGGTCGCCCAACCACAATCGCGAGCCAATGCGGCAGCGCAACGTTGTGTCGTCAAGACTGCGCGCAATCACGATCAACTCGGCCTCATCCAGGTGTGAAACCCACACCACGTTGGCCGGAGCACCATGTCCTGACCACACCGCAGTTTCCGCCTGCCACAAGCCAGCCCAGCGCATCACTTCACGTGCGCGAGCGGTGCCATCGGTCACTCCGCGCGGTGCGATCTCATCGGCCGGTTGCACCATCGGCAGGTGCAGGGTCAGGCCTTCAATAAAAATGCGACCGGTTGCCAGTGCGTGGCGCACCCGTTCATCGCGCAACGCCGCAAGGAGAGCAGACTCACTGAACCCAAAGCGGTGCATGGAAGTTTTGGCTTCAAGGACGATCCGCGCGGAACCCTCACGTGAGCACAACGCGAGCAACGACTCCACGTTCGCGATTCCGCGAATGACTCTGCCGGCATAGAGCCGCTGACCAAGACGCCACCATTCCTCCGCTGCTGCAACGTCGCGAGCCTCGAAAGGTTCAAGCACCACGATGTCGCCGCGGGTTACGGCGGCGAGTGAGTCAACTTCAAAAACGGTTCCGACACAGACGGTGTCTGCTTCTAGACGCATTGCTTCTTCAGCAAGAAAAGTTTGGCCGAGGCCGTATCCATCACCTTTAATGACGGGCACAAACGACGAGCGACTGGCGTTACTGACTTCCTTGCGCACCGACTCGGTATGCGCGCGCCAGCGATCTCCGGCTACCCGAAGGGTGAAGGACATATTCGCTCGTCTCTACTTTCCGCGGGATGCATACGTGCGGTATGCGCGCGCCCACACTCTGCGCACATCAAGGTCCCATTCCCCGACATACTCCTGTGCGTAACCACCACTTCCCAGTTTGAACTGCACGAGCCCGAACAAGTGGTTGCTGCTATCAAGAGTGTCGGAGATTCCGCGCATGTCGTAGGTGCGACACCCACTTTCATACGCAGTTTTGATCATGTCCCACTGCAGAGCATTCGAGGGCTTTGCATCCCGGTCTGCAGTGGTGGATGCCCCGTAGGAGTACCAGGCGTGTGTGCCCACCTGCGCCATAAGCGTTGCAGCAGCGAGGTGACCATCAACATGGGCAAGATGCAGGGTGAGCCCGACCGATGCGTCCCACATCCGCTCGAAGTATGCGAGACCGCGCGGCGTGAAGTGATCCCGCGCCGCGGTTTCCACATACACCTCATGAAAAGCCGGAAGGTCCGCTCGCGTTCCGTGGGTGATGAGCACCCCCGCCTTCTCGGCCTTGCGAATGTTACGTCGCCATTGTTGATTGAAGTCGGCAAAAATTTCATCGAGTGAGCGGTCGGTCAAAGGCAACTGAAAAACGTAGCGCGGTTGCACATCACCAAATCCTGCGCCGGCGGAAACCTCTTGGGTGAAACCAAGAGAGGTCAACGCCGATGCAACGTGCGCACCGTCGGGTGCTGACCAATCTGGAGTGAGTGCGCTGATCCGAGCAGGCGATGCACCCTCAGCAATTGCGGACTTGATGGTTGCGGCCTCCCAGCGACGCACCGCAACAGGTGGACCCATCTTGATTGCGAATGCACCAGCGCCGCGCAGGTGCGCAACCATTGGTGTGATCCAGTCAGCCAAGGTAAATGCCGGAAGTTTGGTACCGGACCAATCGATCACGGGACCCTCGGGCAGATACGCGAGTGATCGTTGTGGAAGTTTCGGCACACCTCTATAAAGAACAAGTGCGACGCCGACCAATTCTGAATCAGCAAACCAACCGATCGACTCCGGGCGCCAACCAACTTTCACTGAACCCCACTGCGGCAGCTGAAGGAACGAGACGAACGGTGGATTATCCGGGGTGAGAGCACCGTCAAGCCACGCCGAATGCTGCTCGGTGCTAATCCGACGGACTTCTAGTTTCATACAACGCCGTCGGTATGCGAAAAATGAATTCGGGTGCTCACGAGATAAGCCTATGCCGCGAACACGTGTGAATATTCTCGGACAAGAATCCACACGCGGAAGCGATTCCCTGCGCTAGATTCCACGCATGGGGATTTTGTTTGTTCCACTCACACTGGTTTTAGCCTGGGTTTTCGCGCTCCTGAATTGGACAACACCGTTGGGGGCAGGGGATCCCACCTTCAGCGAGAATGCATTGGCCTGGATGTTCTTCTTGCCTGCCGGCATCATGTTCATCACGAGTGGTTTCATGCACACGGTTCTGGCCAAGTCGACCGCAAAGAACATTGGATGGGTCACGAACGGATTCCAGAAAGAGATTGGCTTCGTGAGTTGGGGACTGGGTGTGGCCGGCCTTGTTGCCTCTGGCATGGGTTCTGACGCGTGGATTGTGTTGACCATTGTTATTAGCTTCTTCTTGCTTCTTGCGGCAGCCCAACACATTTTTGAAATTGCGAAGTCGAAAAATTATTCCCCAGGTAACACGATTATTTTGATTTACGATATTGGTCTCCCAATATCGCTGTGGGCGCTATTGATCTCGAACGGAAGTTTTAGTTCTTAACTGAGATCAACAACAACGGGTGCGTGATCAGATGCACCCTTGCCTTTACGTGCGTCGCGATCCACGTAGCAATCAGTCACAGCACTCACAAACGGTGCATTTGCATAAATCAAGTCGATGCGCATTCCCCAACCGCGGTGCAGAGCACCGTTTCGGTAATCCCAGAACGTGAACGGTTCACCTTTGAGGGCACGCGGCATGACATCACTCAGGCCAAGACCCTGCAAATCAGTGAGTGCTGCCCGCTCGGCGGCGGTGACGTGCGTGGAGTTCGTAAATACTGAGATATCCCAGACGTCAGCATCTGTGGGGGCGATGTTGAAATCACCGATCACAGCAAACGGCACCGAAGGAGAGGCGGCAAGCTCACTGGCCGCAGTCTTGGTCAACGCTTTGAACCATTCGAGTTTGTAGTTGTAGTGATCATGGCCGGGCTCACGACCATTGGGGCAATACACACTCCACACCCGAACCCCACCACAGGTGGCACCGATTGCCCGAGGCTCATCGGCCTCTTCATACTGCGGTTGGTCGGTCAGTCCGAGGGTCACGTCACTCAGTCCCACCTTGCTTAGCAGCGCAACACCATTCCAGCGGCCGGTGCCCAGTGCTGCCACCTCGTAGCCCAACGCCTCGATGGGTGCTGCCGGAAAAGCCTCCGTCGTGCATTTCAACTCCTGAAGGGCCACCACATCGGGAGCTGCGCTCTCCAGCCACTCCACCACCCGATCAATCCGGGCTCCAACGGAGTTCACGTTCCAGGTGGCTATGCGCACGGGGTCAGCCTACGACGACGCGTTCTCCCTGATCGTGGCTCCGTGTTGCCCAATGCACCGAAGTGCGAAGGAATTGAGGGGATAGCCCTAGCGAGATGGTGAAAAGAAAACAGAGACAAGCCCGGAATGACGTAGTCCAAGCGGCACAATGAACACATGGTGATAAAAACCCTGCTCGTCGAGGACGACGACTTCACGCGCGTAACTGTCGAGGCAGCTCTGCGTCACGAAGGTGTCGATGTTGTGGCGGCTGTTGCTGGCGTTGAGGCAGCCATGACCTACGCCAAGAAGAACGAACTAGACGCTGCGGTTGTGGATCTTGATCTGGGAATTGGTCCAACTGGCATTGATCTCGCGGTTGGACTGCGCGCAATAAACCCAAAGATGGGCATCGTGATCCTGACCTCGTTCAGCGATCCTCGGCTGCTCACCTCGAGCGTAAATCAACCACCTGAAGGCAGCACGTATGTGGTGAAACAGGCACTTACTGACATTCGTCTTTTGAGCGAAGCGGTTCAGGGCGCCGTACTGATGGCAGGCTCAGGCGCAGCTCCCGATGTTCAACTAAACCTCACGGGCTCACAAATAGAAACATTGCGGTTGCTTGCATATGGATTGTCCAATGCGGAAATTGCCCGTGTTCGTGTGGTCACAGAGAAGTCTGTCGAGCAAGCAATCTCCCGAACAGCGAAGCGAATCAACCTTGATTCTCAGAGCAATGTGAACAAACGGGTCGCCCTGGCGCGCGAGTACTTCCGCCTCACCGGTGCAACACGACATACACATGCGCACCGCTAGGTCACCGCGCAACACGTTGATCCTCGGTAAGACCTATCGGGAGCACATAGGTGGACGCTGGGCCATTTCACTCCTCGCCTACTTAATCAATGCACCTCTGAATGTTTTGGCAATCCTGGGAAACGTTGACTCTGCTCCCACATCGAGCGATGCGCTCACGTGGGTATTGATTGCAGTCATTGGGTACTTCGTCCTTGGTGTTGTGCTTGTGATTGCCAACTTCACTCTCTTTAGCAATCGTCGTAGCTTTCCAGTCCCTGTGTGGTGGGTTGTTGCACTTGGCTCTACCGCCGGAGCTGCGCGCGGGCTCACCGTTGGCGTTCTCGCAGACGCGACGGATCTTGCCGCAGGCGGAATAGGTACAACACTGATTCGGATCGCAACGGGCATGGTTCTCGGCGGCATCCTTGTGCCCTTTGTTGCCCTGATGCTCTCTTCCATCAGCTCCTACATCTCATCACGACAGGAGCTCATTGCTGAACAGCAACTTCTGTATGCCGAGCGGATGCGAGCTGAAGGAGTCAGTGAAGCCGTGCGCATTGCACTCATCGAGTCTTTGCAAGAAGATCTTGATGAGGTCGCCCGCACCCAAAGTGCTGAACTTGCTCGCGGAGTGAGCCACCGAGTGTGGGAGAACGCGGAAGAGACGCGACCACCCACACTTAAATGGGGTCAGGTTTTCTTAGCAGCATTCATCAGAAATCCATATCCCATTGCTCCGGTGGCTGTCATCTGGCTGCTGAGTTCCTGGGGTGGACTGATCCCCACCATTGGCGTGATCCCCGCGATCTTGCAGATGGCTTTCACGGTGCTGTGCATCACATTGGTATTTCTGCTGGGGCGCCGACTCACGAGTAGTCGAGCTGGTGTTTCCCTTTTCGTTTTCGTGATGATGATGTTGATCCTCGTCACGCTCACAGGTCCTGTTGCATCGCTTATGTTTGATCCGCGTGAACTAGCAGCACGGGCACCGCTCATCCTCATCAATTCGGTGTGGCTACCGACGTTGACGATCGCGGCCGGAATCGTGGTGAGTGCCGTGCGATCAAGTGAAGCGGTGCTCGCAACACTGACACACCAGGTCGACGAAGAAGAGATAGCAACGGCCGCCGCAGAGCAGGAGAACCAGCGAATCCGGCGTGAACTGGCCACCAAGTTGCATGGCAATGTGCAATCACGTTTGTTGGCCGCAGCCGGGCTCATGCGTCAACCGGCGCTTCTGCAGCGCGCCGAACTCTCCGACCCTGCGCTCCTCATCCAAGAACTGAGCGGTGACCTCCTCATCGACGATGAATCCGCATCGCGGACTTTGAACGAACAGTTGGATGTGATCATCCGACCGTGGAGCGGCCTGATGAAGATCTCCGTCAACATCAGCGATCGAGTTGACCAGGCATTCGCACCGTCCATCATCAAAGTCGTTGAAGAAGGTCTCGCGAACGCCTTCCGACACGGATCTGCGCGCGAAGTGAGGTGCGAGGTCCACACTGATGGCGCCGAGGTGCTCGTCGTCATTCATAACGACGGCCAAGGCGATGGAGGGCCACGTACTCCGGGGATCGGAAGCGCGGTTCTGAACTCCCTGTCCAGCGACTGGTCCATGCGGGCCCTGCCAGAAGGTGGGTACCAACTCTCAGTCCGACTGGCGCCCCGAGCCGCTCATTCAAGGGGGGATTTCCCCTCACCACCCCCTACGAGATAGCCTTTCGGGGCTGCTCACTCCGGTGGGCTCACGCTAAGAACCCTCCTGCCACGGATCGACCGTGGCCGCTTAGTCCGAAGGAGGTGGGTTGTTCATGCGTCGTTATGAGGTCATGGTCATTCTCGACCCCGAGCTCGAAGAGAAGACAATCGCTCCCAGCCTTGAGGCATTCCTCAACGTTGTGAAGGCAGATGGTGGCACCGTCCACACTGTCGAGGTGTGGGGCAAGCGTCGCCTCGCCTACGAAATCAATCACAAGAACGAGGGCATCTACGCCGTCCTCACCATGAATGCGACTCCTGCGGCCGTCGCCGAGCTCGATCGTCAGCTCGGTTTGAACGAGTCCGTGATGCGCACCAAGGTGATGCGCCAGGAGGAGCCCGAGACCGCAGGCGTTGCCTGATGGCTGCCGGAGACATCAACGTCACGATCATCGGGAACCTGACGAACGATCCTGAGTTGCGTTTCACACCCAGCGGTGCTGCCGTTGCTTCCTTCACAGTGGCGTCGAGCTCTCGTTACCTCGACAAGACTTCCAACGAATGGAAAGACAGCGACCCCGTCTACATGCGTTGCAGCGTCTGGCGTCAATACGCGGAGAACGTCGCGGAGTCGCTGTCAAAGGGAACTCGCGTCATCGTCTCTGGTCGCTTGAAGCAGCGTTCGTACGAGACCCGTGAGGGCGAAAAGCGAACCGTGATGGAGATGGAGGTCGACGACGTCGGCCCGGCTCTGCGTTACGCAACAGCAAAGGTCAACCGCGTTGCGCGGGCAGATGGCCAAGGCGGCCAAGGCGGCGGAAGCGGTGCTCCCGCTGATGATCCTTGGGCAACGGGCGCACCGGCTGGCGGATACGACGAGCCACCCTTCTAGGCAGCCCGCTTCGCAGCAGGCGCACACCACACAGACTGATACGACACACATAGGAGTTGGACCATGGCACCACGTGAAAGCAAGCGCGAGCGCGAGAAAGAGGCGCTGCGCAAGGTCAAGAAGAAGGCATGCCCCTTCTGCAAAGAAGGCGTTCCCGAGGTCGATTACAAGGATGTCAACTTGCTCCGCAAGTACATCTCCGATCGCGGCAAGATCCGTGCACGTCGGGTAACCGGCAACTGCACCCGTCATCAGCGCGACATCGCAATGGCAGTTAAGAATGCCCGCGAGGTAGCCCTGCTTCCCTACACCGCCTCATCTCGCTAAGGACGAACATCATGAAGCTGATTCTCACTCAGGAAGTGAACGGCCTTGGTATCGCCGGCGATGTCGTCGAGGTCAAGGATGGATACGGACGCAACTACCTTCTGCCCCAGGGCCTTGCCATGGCATGGACCCGCGGTGGTCAGAAGCAGGTCGATCAGATCAACCGCGCCCGCAAGGTGCGTGCGATCCGCGACCGCGACCACGCCAACGAGGTCAAGCAGACTCTCGAATCGGCACCGGTTCGCATTGTTGCCCGCGCAGGTGAAGGCGGACGCCTCTTCGGCTCCATCACCACCGCTGACGTTGCCGGCGCCGTTAAGGCTGCCGGAGGTGTAGTGCTCGACAAGCGCAAGGTCGAGCTCGCGGGCCCGATCAAGACTGTTGGCAAGCACAAGGCAACCGTGCAGCTGCTGCCGAACGTTGTAGCAACTGTTGCTATCGAGGTTGTTACCGAGTAGGTATTTTGTCGGAAGGGGCCGTGTGGTGAAAACCACCCGGCCCCTTCTTTTTTGGGAAAGGACTATGCAAACCAACGAGAAGGCGGCATGCTAAGCCGGTTATCACCCTGAGGAGGGCATATGTCATTTAGTAATTCGGTCAAGCATGTCTTGACCCATTACGCGACGTTTAGAGGGCGCGCCTCGCGCTCGGAGTTTTGGTGGTTTCAACTATTCGTCTTGATTGTTGGGTTGATTCTGGTTTTTGTTGACACCGCAACTGGTCTAACGGTCGGCGCATCTTCGGAGGAATACCTCATCGGCGACACAGTGATTCCGTTTGACTCGCCGGGTGTGGGAATACTTTCTACCATTTTCAGCCTGGCCATCTTAATTCCTTCACTTGCTGTAGGCGTGCGTCGTCTGCACGACTCGGACAAGTCAGGTTGGCTGATGCTGCTGGGTTACGTGCTGATCTGTGCATGTGGCATTGGACTCATCCTGCTGATTGTCCTGTACCTACTCAAGAGCACACCGGGCGATAACAAGTACGGACCACCTGCACCTGTTTCGGCCTAAAACCGAGAGCGCTTTTCAGGGGCTATCGACTGATACGAACGGGCAGTTCGACGACAAGTGCGTCGGCTGCCCGTTCGATCATTTTCAACACATCTACAAAACCGTCATCGACACCGTAATAGGGGTCGGGAACATCAAGTTCGGGATGCGGCTCGCCCAGATGCGCTAGGGCCGGGTCGAAGGACCTCATCATTCGGATATCCGCTTCGACGCCAGCCGCAGCGGCCATGATCTGCAGGTTTACATAGTTGGTTGAATCCATCGCGAGGATCAGGTCAAGATCGGCAAACCATTCTGCGTTGATCTGGCGGGCGCTGTGGTCGAGTTCGTAATCGTGCGAAATGAGGGTCGAGATGGTGCGTGGGTCGGCATCATGGCCGATATGCCAGTCGCCGGTCCCTGCCGAATCAACCATCACCACGTCCCCAAAGCCCGCTGCTGCCACCCGGTCTCGAACCACAGCCTCAGCGATGGGAGATCGACAGATGTTGCCCAAGCACACGGCGGTGATGCGGTAGGTGGTCACGTCGCGGATTTTAGCCCGATGTCCGAAAAGAATCTTTTGTCCACAGGTTGGGGACGAATTTCCGCGCTCAACAACCCATTGAGCCCCATAAGTCACTCCGGTTATCCGCACCTTGTCCCCAGAAAGGCGAGGGGTTTCCGCCATACATCCGCATGTTGTCCACAGATTTATCCACAGGCGTAATGGACACGCCTGCGCTGTCTGCCTAACGTCA
>JBIISH010000102.1:0-6053 GCA_044341115.1 Candidatus Nanopelagicales bacterium | reverse complement strand
GCCCGGCTTCAGACTCGCTACTCCAGCGGGCAGCGTGGAAACGTGCACGAAGACATCGTCACCCTCTTCAGGCGAGATGAATCCGAAGCCCTTTTCGGAGTCGTACCACTTGACTGTCCCGGTAGGCACGAAACGCCTCACAACTACTCGCAGGTCAGGCCGCACGGCCTGGCACGAGACCCCCCGTGCCCCAACAGATTAGCGCCATCCCCATTTTTTGCGCCCAGCCCGGGTATCTATCTACGCTGGCCACCATGACCGATCCGAGCAGTGCCGCAATGTCGCAACGCGGGCGCCGGGCTGATCTAGTGCTCCGGGTCGGCGTGGGGGTCACGGCACTAGGGCTTCTTTTTACTGTGATCGCCCTCATCCCTCTCGCGATCCCCTCGTGGAATCCACCGGGTTGGCTTTGGTTCGCTGCGATGGTTGTCGGAGTGGGACTCTTCATCATGATCGTTGGACTGGTGCTCTCCGCTCGCGGTCGACGCCGCAGGTCGTAACGTTAGGCGGATGTCCGCACCTAAGAGCCTCGCCGACGATCTTCGTCGCCGCGATGCATCCGGCCTGCAACGGCTATTCGCCCGCCGGCCGGATCTGCTGTCACCAGCACCCTCAGACATGACGGTTCTCACGACTCGGGCGACCACGAGCCCGTCGATTTCGCGTTGTTTGGAAACCCTCGACGCGCTCGAGGTCTTCGCACTTTCGGTCGCGTCCGAGGAGACACTCACAAACTCTCTCAGCGAGGCCGAACTCACCCGTGCCATTGCGGCTCGGATTGATCCGAACGACGCAGAACTGCTGAACCGCCTTCCTGGTGCACTTGACGTTCTCAGGGATGCTGCGTTCCTGTGGGGTGATGCAAGTTCGATTCGCGTGATCACAGCTGTGCGGGATCATGTGCGCGACATTCCCGCTCCGCCGTGGCCGATTCCTGTACTCGTTACAGAAAAACAAGAAGCCCGCATCATCGATGAGCAGGCAGCAGGTGCTGCGAGTTCCTTTGTTCGACATGTGCATGAACTGATCGAGTTGTGGAGTTACCAGCCACCTGCTGTGTTGCGAAGTGGTGGCTTGAGCGTGCGAGATTTCGCTGAGACGGCGCGCAATCTGCACCTTGCTCAATCGGATGCAGCGTTGGTGATCGAGGTGACTCACGCGGCGGGGTTCATCACGGTCCTCGAAACTGAGGGCCCACTCTGGGTGCCAACTGATTCCTACGACTCGTGGTTTGAACATTCCACGCAAAGTCAGTGGGAGCACCTCGTCCGCGCGTGGCTTTCACTCGTGCGGCTATCTGCCGATGCAGCAGAGCAAGGGCGGCAACTTCTGGCCGTCGACACTGACTCAACGGCCATTCCGGTTATTCGGCAGCAGGTACTTGAAGCCATGTGCGGACTAGCACCAGGAGTCACCACCAACCCAGACTCAGTTGTTGCCGTGCTGGATTACGTCAAACCGCGAAGGGCAAGCAAAACCCGCGCTGCAGTGATCCACACAATGTTCGCCGAGGCAAGACTTTTGGGAGTCATCGCACTTGGTGGGATTTCTTCCTTCGGGCGATTGATCCTGGAACCGCAGGGCCGAGCTCGAGTATCTCCCGCGCAAAAGATCCTCGCCGAGGTGTTACCTGAAGATGTACAGGATGTGCTGATCCAGGCTGACCTCACAGTTATCGCACCCGGTCCCCTCGCAGAAACCCTTGCAGCGCCGCTACGAGAAATGGCTGATCTTGAATCGCGTGGGCATGGCTCGGTGTACCGGATCACGGCCGCTTCACTGCATCGCGCCCTCGCACACGGCTGGACAGCAGCTTCGATCATGGAGTTCTTGACCGGAATTTCGCGAACGCCGGTGCCGCAGCCATTGCAGTACCTCGTCACTGATGCAGAGCGAACGGTTCGAGAAAAACCCGTTGCAATGCGTAAGTTTCGCGCACCCTCCCCACCAACTCGCAGATCAAGCACCGTGCGCAGGGAAAGCAGCGCACTCATAGATGCAGTGATCACCGCACTCCAAGCGGGTAAGCAGGTGCCCTCCACGGCTTTTGAGTCAGCTGAAGAACTACCCCTATCTGAACCTGTGCCCAATATGACCACCTCGGCAGTTATCGCCGAGGTTCGTGCAGCCCTGATGACCCACCACTCGGTGCGGATCGGCTACGTCGAGGCGAGCGGTGGAACATCTGCCCAGATCGTCGACCCGATGCGTATGGGTGGTGGATCACTCACCGCTTTCGACCACGGCTGCGAACAGGTGCGCACCTTCGCTATCTCGCGGATCACCGGCGCGGTGAAAGTTAGCTCGCAATCACAATCCTGAGAGCGAAATCTCCTCGACTGAAATCCGCATGCGCTCCAGTTCTGCAGGAATCGGATCGACGCCGATGCCCGGTCCCGTGGGAACTGACAACCGACCATCATCGAGCACGAAGGGCTCGGTGACATCGATCGCGTAATACCTGCTAGATGCACTGGTATCACCCGGCAGAGTGAATCCGGGCATTGCTGCGAGGGCGAGGTTTGCCGCGCGACCGATTCCGGTTTCGAGCATTCCCCCGCACCAGACCGGTGCTGATCGCTCCATGCACACGTCGTGAATTGCTTTGGCCTCGAGATAACCACCAACCCTGCCGGGTTTGATGTTGATGATCGTGGCTGAACCAAATTCGAGGGCTGCTTCGGCGGACTCGGCGTTCAAAATTGACTCATCCATGCAGATCGGAGTTGCGCAGGCCTCGGAAATAATGCGATGCCCCAACCAATCCTCTTCGGGCAGTGGTTGTTCGATGAGTAGCAGGTTGAGTGGATCCAACTCTGCTAAATGCGCTCCATCTGCCCGGCCATACGCCTGATTCGCGTCCACCTGCAACGGAATATCGGGCCATTGCTCACGAACTCGAGCTACCGGTTCAATATCCCAGCCAGGTTCGATCTTGAGTTTGATCCGCCGATAACCCGCATCCACATAGGAACCGACTTCTTCCATCAGTTCTTCGATTGTTTCCGATGTTGGAATCCCAACGCTCACTCCGCAATCGACTTCTGTGTGCACTGCACCGAGGTAATCACCGAGAGACTGATCCCGCTTGCGCAACCAGACATCGAGGAGTGCTGTGGACAACGCCGATTTTGCCATCGGGTGGCCGCGCATCGTGCCAAGAGCTGCCGCAACTTCAACAGGATCATTGCCGGGTAGCGCCTCGCGAAGAGCCGGGATAAGAAACGCACGCATCACGTCGATCGCACCGAGGGTGTACTCGGGGCTATAACCGGGCCACGCCATCGTGACGCATTCGCCCCAACCACTCACTCCGTCCGAATCAATTGCTTCCACCAGTAGAACATCGCGCACATGCTGGGTACCAAAGCTGGTGCGGAACGGCCGCACTAGCGGAATATCGAGTAGGTGAAGGCGAAAGCGCTCAATCGACATTGTGTGCTCCTTCAAGAACATAGCTTCCCTGCGCATCGATTCCAATGACGCGATAACCGTTTCCATACGCTTCGGTGAATTCCCCACGCATCTGCATTCGCCACTGCAACGCTTGATTCGTGTCTGTCATTCTTATCTCCACGATGTCTTCTGGTGTTGTAATCGTGATCACGTCACGCCCCTCGCTCACCATACGAACCGCATCCAGTGGTGCAGTCTCACCAGCGCTCGCAGCAATTGCTTGAGGTGACTCAAGACGCCACCAGGCGAATACTCGATCCGTGCGATCACCAGAATTGATTCCGTCGTTCATCTCACCGTAAAAATCGGGTTCATAACCTTCAACGTCGGCGCCCAAGTTGATGATGTTGAGCCACGCGTTCCGACGCACCAGTGGATCAAAGGTCCACACAACCGTGTCTATGTCAGATTCCAGCGCCCACCACCGCTGGTGCATTTTCAGGGCGGTGCCAATCCGGCGGTCCCGGTATCCCTCCAGCACGCCGGCCATGTGTGAGTGCAGGTGCGTATGCCACTGCCCGGTTGCGGGGTCACGATGCCGGCCCACGACTGCCAGCGCTGCCCCGACTGGGATTCCACCAATCCATGCGACACTTACATACCCACCCGAGTACACGAGGGCGCGCATCAGATTCGACTGGATTTGGGTGCCCTCACCGCTACTCGGGGGCCAGACCTCGTCGAAGATTCGCTGCGCCAGCCGCAGATCACTAGGGTCAGAGACCGCCTTGATGGTCAGCTCAGCTGCATCAGCGGGGGCGGGCATGAACAGACGGTAGCGAGCCGGCTGCACGGATGAAAGGAGCGGGAGCATGGTCAGTGTCACGAGTGCGTCCGCTCTCACCCCTCGAATGCAGGAATCTTTGGCCGCATTGGTCACTTGTGAATCCCCCACCGAAGATCTCCCCGCGTGCCGCGCGGTAGTTGAACTGGCCGCCGAGATCGTTGAGGAATGGTTGGGATCTCCCGCCCGCATCGAAGAGCACAACGCTCGACCGGTGTTGCGCTGGGGACCTGCACAACCGCGTTTTCTACTGCTCGGCCACCTCGACACCGTGTGGCCATTGGGCACCCTTGATCGGATCCCGTGGCAGGTGTTTGGCGATCGGATGACCGGTCCGGGCGTTTTCGATATGAAAGCGGGCATCGTTCAGGCACTTGCAGCAATGTCCATGACCTCCGCCAAGGATTGCGGCCTGCTCCTGACCACGGATGAAGAGACCGGCTCGCATGCTTCTCGCGAAGTTATTGCCGACGCCATCACGAATGCGCGCGCTGTGTTGGTTTTTGAGCCATCGGCTGATGGAGCACTCAAAACTGAGCGCAAAGGCACGTCTTGGTACCAGGTGAACTTTGAAGGTCGAGCCGCTCATGCCGGGCTCGATCCACATCGCGGCATTAACGCCACCGTTGAAGTTGCGGCCCTGATTTTGGCCACCACGGAGTGGGGCGATGTTGAACAAGGCACCACTGTCACTCCCACATTGCTCGCAGCCGGCACAACTGCAAACACCGTTCCGGCCAGCGCCGATCTGACTCTGGATGTACGGGCCTGGAATGAAAAAGAGCAGGTGCGCGTTGATGAATTGATGCGCGGCTGGTCGGTGCGTCACCCAGAAGCTGCGATCCACATTGCTGGTGGCATCGATCGCCCGGCGATGGAGGCTGACTCGTCAAAAGCACTTTTCGACCTTGCAGCACAGTGCGCGGCCGATCTTGGCTTGCCTGCGTTAGCGTCGTGCTCTGTTGGTGGAGCAAGTGATGGCAACCTCACCGCAGCAGCTGGTGTGCCCACTCTTGATGGGCTTGGCGCGGTCGGAGATGGCGCGCACGCCGACCATGAGTGGGCATCTTTGAGCGCGATGCATGAACGGGCCGCCCTCATTGCCGCTCTACTTGATTCGCTCGATCAGGAAGGTGCGTAATGACCGACGGCCCGCTCATTGTCCAAAGCGATAAGACTCTGCTCCTTGAAATCGATCACAAGGATTCTGCAGAGTGCCGTAAGGCCATTGCGCCTTTTGCTGAACTCGAACGGGCTCCCGAACACATTCATACCTACCGCCTTACTCCACTTGGGTTGTGGAACGCGCGCTCAGCTGGCCATGATGCAGAGCAAGTAGTCGACACCCTCTTGCGCTATTCGCGCTACCCGGTTCCGCACTCACTGCTCATCGATGTTGCCGAAACGATGGATCGCTACGGTCGTTTGCAGATCAACAACGATCCCGCACACGGCTTGGTCCTGCAAGCACTCGATCAGGCCGTGCTCGAAGAAGTGTTGCGCAGCAAGAAGATTTCACCCCTTCTGGGAAAGAGAATCGACGACACCACCGTTTTGGTACATGCCAGTGAACGCGGTCACCTCAAGCAAGCCCTCGTCAAACTCGGTTGGCCTGCAGAAGATGTTGCCGGTTACGTGGATGGCGAACGGCACGCGATCGGCCTCAATGCTGAGCTGTGGCAACCCCGTCCGTACCAAACTGAAGCAGCCGAAGGTTTCTGGCACGGTGGCTCGGGAGTGGTGGTGCTGCCATGCGGTGCGGGCAAAACCATCGTCGGCGCACTTGCCATGTCTCTCGCACAGGCCACCACCT
>JBIISH010000211.1:0-3853 GCA_044341115.1 Candidatus Nanopelagicales bacterium | reverse complement strand
GGAAGGCGGTATGGGGTCGTTCATGGCCTCAGCTTCACGGACTGCTGCCTCCAGTCGATCAAGGGCCGCGCGAGCGAGAGCCGTTTCGACCTGTTGCAGAACTACTTCGTCGTGATCTGTTCCAACCTTGAGCCAGCGGGCCATCGGGCCCAATGTTTGTGCCAAGAGCAGGGATACGACGATGACACCGAAACTCACTCCCATCACAACATCCCGGTAGGGCAATTCTGCTCCGCTTGCCATGACAAGCGGGATAGAAAATGCTGCCAGGCCAGACACCGGCCCACGCGCTGCAGCCCATGAGAGAAGAGCCGCACTCGTCCATGTACTCACCGGGCTGTCCCGGTTGCCGCGCACCCTATTCGTCAGCACCATCAACGCGAGAAATGCGGCGCGCGTGAGAATGAGAGTGACAACAACGATAGGAATAAGCAGCAAAACTTGATGCTCTTCGGTGATCGTGAGTCGATTCACCACATCCGGTATTTCTAAACCAATCATGAAAAAGGCCATTGCCTGCAAGATGAAAGTGATGTGCTTCCAAGCATTGGCGCCCTGCAAACGGCTAGCACCACCCGGCTCAGAATGTTGGCGGTGCGCAATCAGTAAGGCAGCAACCACCACGGCAAGGATGCCGGAGCCACCCACTTCTTCAGCAAGAAAGTAGATCGCAAACGGGGCCACGATGATCAAAGCATTGGCTGCGACCACGTCGGTGGTTTTACGCAGAACCCATGACAAAACCATGCCTGACAGCGCACCGACTCCAACGCCGCCAATCACCGCGAGTGCAAAGAGCCCACCTACCTGCACGATGGAGACCGAACCGACAACCGCTGCGATGACTGCAACGCGTAACGCAGTGAGCCCGGTGCCATCGTTGACAAGGCTTTCACCTTCAAGAATGGAAACGAGACGGCGCGGCAGTGACGCCCGCTTGGCGACAGCACTCACCGCTACCGCATCGGTGGGAGCAAGCACCGCACCTAAGGCAATAGCCATGGCAAGTGGCATCGCAACGATTGAGACCACGACTCCACCCACCACAAGGCACGTTGTGATGACCAACCCCACAGCTAGGGCCAGAACGGGTCGACTAACTTTGCGCAAATCCAGGTATGACGAGTTCAGCGCCTCTCCAAATACAAGCGGGGCGAGAATTGCGACCAGAATGATCTCCGGATTGGGCAAATTGTCCGGACCTATCGGGAGAATGCTGACCAGAAGTCCGGTGACAATCAGCGGAAGTGCCATTCCCCACCCGCGCTGACGAACTAGCACGCCCACTCCCACAGCTACAACAGCCGAGATCGCCAGCGTTGCAAAAGTTTCATTCATTTCTACAACCTCGACGCACGCACGCTTAGCGCGATTAACACTGCGTACGCGATCACGAAGGTCACCCCGAAGATGAGATAGGCCCAGCGCAACAACGTCCAGTCGCCCGGGATCGTGAGGGTGAGAATCGTCATGAGGCCACCGGCAACGATCATGACCGCTGCGCCACCGCGCGCGCCAGCGTCATCAGCTCGCCGGACCAACCACATTTGTCCGGACAGTGCCAAGAGGGCTGCCCCCAGCATTCGAAGGACCCAGTCGACGCTGGCGGTGCCTGCAAGGCCTAACCACGTGGCAAAAGTTCCGGGGAAGACGAGCAGCGCCAGCGCTGAGACGAGGAAAACCGCAGCTCCAACTCCCAGAACGATCCGGATGAGTCGCGCAGCACCGATGGCATCCATAGAGCGTCAGGCTAGTGCTTGCTGGGTTTGACCCGGTCCTAACTCTGGTGGTGCGTATATGGAAGCGATCCGGGACAGCACATCGAGCACGTCTGGAAGGGGGACGGCAGCGATCATCGGTTGCTCAGACTCAAGGAAGGTGCTGTCCACCAGAGGTTGCGGCCGCAGGAATTCGGCTGGATCCGCTGCTGCCGCATCCAGGTACTCCTGCCATGCCAGATTGTGGACCAGGTACGCCACTTGGGCCTGCTCAATTGCACTGTGCCAAGGCAGCACCACAACTTCAGCGATGGGAATTGCAGCGGCTTCGATCGCATCGCGCCCCTCTGCCGCAATTTCTCGGAGCTCAGCGTCAAGTTCTGCTCGCTCGGCGGGGCTGGCATCTGCCTGTGAGTGCCCCGCAAATGCCGCATCCACCTCTTCGGATGCCTGTCGCATGGCCGCTTCAGAGGCCTCGACCCGGGTGATGATCGTGTTCATCTCAGCCGTCCGAAGACCCCAATCGGCCACGACAAGCCCGCCGATGATTAACGTGATGAAGAACGCGAGAGCCCCGGCTGCCCAAGGGATCCACGGCTTGGCTCGACGATTGCTCACTCGCCCATCATCACCTATTTCCATTCTTGGGCCGTTCTGCACCCTCTGAGGACTACGGTGACCACCGTGAATTCGGCTACATCCAGCGGAACTTGGCAGGCGCGGTACGCCGCCATGCTGGGCGATGTCCGCGGCCAATTTGCCCAGCTATCCCCTGCCGCACCCATTCGCCTCACCAAGAGCACCTCAAACCTGTTCCGCGCGCGAGCGGCCGCGACCAGCCCTGGGCTAGACGTCGCAGGTTTTGACGGGGTACTCCACGTCGATCCGGTCAATCGGAGCGCCGAGGTTCTCGGGATGACCACCTACGAACATCTTGTCGATGCGACTCTCCCCTACGGGTTGATGCCGCTGTGTGTTCCGCAATTGCGCACCATCACTTTGGGTGGCGCCGTGACCGGGTTGGGAATTGAGAGCGCGAGTTTTCGAAGTGGTACACCGCACGAGTCGGTTATCGAGATGGATATTTTAACGGGCAGTGGCGACATCCTCACGGTGTCAGGTGCCGCTGATGATCCGCACCGTGATCTTTTTTTTGCATTTCCGAATTCGTATGGATCCCTCGGGTATGCCCTGAGACTGAAAATCGAACTTGAGCCGACCAAGCCATTTGTGCACCTTCGTCATGTTCATTTCGCAACAGCCCGGGAAATGACGCAAGCGATTCAGAAAATCGTCGACGCCAAAGAATTCGAAGGCCACCGCGTCGATTTCCTCGATGGCGCTGTCTTCAGCGCGACCGAGCAGTACCTCACCCTCGGTGAAATGGTGGAAACAATCCCAGCGGGTCTGACCGTCAGCGATTACACGGGGATGGATGTTTACTACCGGTCGATTCAACAACGCACCCACGATGTACTGACCATCCACGACTATCTCTGGCGCTGGGACACCGATTGGTTCTGGTGTTCGCGTGCATTCGGGGCGCAGAAACCGGCGATCCGGCGAATGTGGCCAAAGTCAAAACTTCGCAGCGATGTGTACTGGAAGTTGATCGCACTAGATCGCAAATACTCCATCGCGAACAAGTTGGCGAAGCTACGACGCAAACCCTTGCGAGAACCAGTTGTTCAAGACATCGAAGTACCAGCCGATCAGCTGGAGGAGTTCTT
Organism: Candidatus Nanopelagicales bacterium; assembly: GCA_044341115.1. Taxonomy (GTDB): domain Bacteria; phylum Actinomycetota; class Actinomycetes; order S36-B12; family S36-B12; genus CAIXFB01. Next base: position 405 of record JBIISH010000211.1, on the reverse strand, counting down.
GGACTTTTTCCATCGCGAGGTGGGCATCGAACCGATCTGGGTGTGCCCATTGAAGCAACGAGACCCAGACGTGGTGTGGCCGCTCTATGAATTCGATCCGAACGTCACGTATGTGAACGTTGGGTTCTGGTCGACGGTCCCGATGACAGATGGTGCGGATCCCTCCGAAGGAATCATTAATCGTCGCATCGAACGCAAAGTGACCGAATTGCATGGCCGCAAGTCCCTCTACTCCACCGCCTACTACGACCGCGACGAGTTCGCATCAATTTACGGTGGAAAAACATACGCAGCAATCAAAAAAACATACGATCCCGAAGATCGACTCCTCGGGCTGTACGAAAAGGTGGTAGAACGGCAGTGAATCTTGCAGAGGCTTTCTCCCTCATTGTCACCCCGGATCGC
>JBIISH010000132.1:0-5399 GCA_044341115.1 Candidatus Nanopelagicales bacterium | reverse complement strand
TCTCGGTGCGGGTAATACCGCGGGCATCGGCACTGCGTTGGGCACACACTCCGAGGCTGTCGGTCCAGTGCGCGGGGAATGCGGGGTTGATCATGCGCCAGCCGACCGTGGTCTGTTCAAGTTTCATGGATGCGTCGAGCGGCTTGTCTGATTTGGGAAGAACAAATGGTGCCCGGCTCATGGACTCGACGCCACCGGCGATGACGGTGGTCATGTCTCCGGCGCGTACGGCGCGAAATGCCTGAATCAGAGCCTCGGCACCCGAGCCGCACAAGCGGTTAATCGTCATGCCTGGAACCGTGACCGGCAAACCCGCGAGGAGAGCAGACATACGGGCCACGTTCCGGTTGTCTTCTCCGGCACCGTTTGCATCGCCCATGATGACGTCGTCGATCGTGGCCTGATCAAGGCTGGGAATTGCCCCGACGAGCTCGGCAATCGTGAGGCCGAGGAGGTCATCGGGCCTGATTCCGGACAGCCCACCGCGGCTTTTGCCAAAGACGGTCCGGCGGGCTGCCGCAAGGACGGGACGGGGGCTGCTCATGTGTCGTATTATTGCCGGTCGACAAGGATGCGCGTTACCCGACCTGAGCCGAGTAGGTTGGAAACCTCGCGAATCACTAACTGTGGGAGGGCATATGCCGTCATCGAGTGGTCCTTCTTTACGGGTTCTAGTTACGGGCGCTAGCCGAGGAATCGGTGCTGCCATTGTGGCCGAACTTGGCGCCCAAGGTCATCGGATCGCCCTTACTGCCCGCACGGAGGCTGATTTAGTTGCAGTGGCCGCTGCGGTGGATGGCCCAACCCTGGTCCTGCCAGCCGATGCGATCGATCCGGCTGCTCCCCAGCGCCTGATCGATGCGGTGGTGGCCGAGTGGGGTGGGATCGACGTGCTGGTCCTGAACGCCGGCGAGGCAGTCTCAGCACCGATCGAGCGCACCGATGAAGAGTTGTGGAACTCCCTCTTGGAGATCAACCTCACCTCTCCATTCCGTTTTGTGCGGGCGGCAACGCCAGTAATGAAGGCCCAAGGTTTTGGCCGGATGATCGTTGTGGCCAGCGTTGCCTCCAAGATTGGCGCGCCGTACATCAGCGCGTACGTATCGGCAAAGCACGGAGTGCTCGGCATGGTGCGTGCTGCAGCAGCTGAGCTCGCCACAACCGGAATCACCGTGAACGCGGTATGCCCGGGATATGTGGATACACCCATGACCCAACGCTCAGTCGATGCGATCGTCGCGAAGACCGGTCGCTCGCGTGAACTCGTTCTCGGCAACCTCCAATCAGCTCAACCCATCGGCCGACTCATCACGGCGGCGGAAGTTGCCACCGCGGTGTCCTTTCTCGCCAACGACTCCGGTGGCATCAACGGCCAAAGCATTGTCATCGACGGAGGAGCAGTTCAATCATGACCGTACGCAGAGTCAACCCGCCGCACTTAGCTCCACCGATCGGCTTCTCGCACGCAGTGGTGGCAGAGGGTTCCACCATCGTGTTGCTCGCCGGTCAAACCGCACTCAACGCAGACAACATGATCGTGGGCAGCACGATTGTTGAGCAGTTTGAGCAAGTAATGACAAACCTGCTCGCTGCGCTCGAGGCCGCCGGTGGCACCCCAGATCAGTTGGCCAAGTTGACGATCTATTCCGTCGATCCCGTCGATTACCGGGCCAACGCACGCGATATCGGACGGATCTGGCAGCGCCTTGTCGGCAAGGACTACCCAGCCATGACGCTGATCGGTGTCACGCGCCTATGGGATGACGAAGCCCTGTTGGAGATCGAGGGGACTGCGATCCTCCCGTGACAATGCACCCCTCGGCGCCTGCACTCGCTGCACTGTGGTCAGCATCATCGATCGCAATCATTGGCGCCACCGAACGCGAAGGTGCGATGGGGCGACTGCCCGTTGAGTACCTCCAGCGATTTGGCTACGCCGGACGCATTTTTCCGGTGAACCCGAAGGGCGGATCGGTACTCGGCTTGCCAGCATATGAATCAGTCGCCTCCATCAATGAACCGATTGACCTAGCGCTGATCATGGTGCCCGCAACTGCGGTGCACGATGCCGTCGCAGCATGCGCTCAGGCCGGTGTGCGGGTGGCCATTGTGATGTCATCCGGTTTTGCCGAAACGGGCCCAGAAGGTGCTGCAACGCAAGTGGAACTCGTCGATATCGCGCGAGCCGGTGGCATGCGACTCGTGGGACCAAATTGCATCGGTGCGGTGGGCGGAGCCGATCGAGTGCTCGCCACGTTCAGTCCGGTTTTTGCATCGGCATCCACCCCACTTCCTGGTGGACCGGTGGCATTGGTGAGTCAATCCGGAGCCCTCGGATTCGGCGCGCTCTCTTTGGGTCTTGAACGCGGTGTACCGATCGGTATTGCGATCACCACCGGCAATGAGGCCGACGTCACCGCAAGTGAAGTGGCTGCAGCTCTTGCGATGGATGAGAACGTGCGCGCACTTGCAATGTATGTGGAATCCCTTGATGACCTTGATGCGATCCGCGCAGCTGCACAGGCAAAGCCGGTAGTGATGCTCAAAGCTGGCCGAAGCGATGCGGGTGCGAAAGCGGCTGCCTCGCATACCGGAGCGCTGGCGTCGGCCGACAAAGTTGTTGACGCTGCACTGCGCCAAGCCGGCATCGCGCGGGTTAACACGATTGATGATTTGCTCGATGCGGCCGCTCTCCTCGCACTCGATGGCCGGATGCACGGGGATCGCATCGGCATCGTGACTACTTCAGGTGGCAGTGGAATTCTTGCTGCCGATGCGATTGAAGTTAATGGACTTCAACTTGCTGAGTTGGCATCAGACACCGTGCAAGATCTTGAAGCGATCGTGCCGAGTTACGGCAACGCCACCAACCCTGTTGATGTGACCGCCGCGGTGATGGCTGAGCCGGGCCTGTTTGAGCGGTGCGTTGAACGGTTAGCCGATGATCCTTCAGTCGATGCGATTGTGGCCTGCTTTGCGGTACTGGTGGGCGATGACGTAACCCGAATTGCTCGTGCACTTCAGGCGGTTCGTGAACGCACGGGATTGCCGGTAGTTGCAGCGCGTACCGGAGCGGCGTCGCTCGCTCCTGAGGGTGCTGCTGTTCTTGCTGCAGCGGGTGTGCCGGTCTACTCAACCCCGGAACGAGCGGTGGCAGCACTCGCCGCCCTTCGCGTGGTCAGCGTTCCAGCACGCGAGCGCGCAATCCGATCAGCCGTTAATGCTGCTGTGCCAACTCCGGGAGCATCGGAGAAAGAAGTTAAGGCGCTGCTTGCGAAAGCCGGAGTGCCAATCCCGGAATCGTTCCTGACCAGCACTCTCGAAGAAGCACGAGCGGCTCTTTCCTCTGTTGGCGGGCGGTGCGTGCTCAAAGCGGTCGTGCCAGGTCTTTTGCACAAGTCCGATGCAGGCGGGGTGATCGTCGGAGTAACCGAGGAAACTTTGGCCGCTGGCTTTGCGCAGGTGGCAGCCCTAGGTGGGCAGGTACTCGTGGAGCGCATGGTTCCCGGTGGCGTCGAAGTGATCGTCGGTCTCACCCCGAGCCCCCTCGGGCGCGTGCTCACCGTGGGTGTGGGCGGGGTGTTAACCGAGATCGTGGCGGATGCCGCGGTTCGCGTGCTCCCTGTCGATGCGCAAGACGTGAGCGAGATGATCGAGAGCACTGCGCTTTCGGCGCTGCTCGCTGGTGCGCGTGGCGCTCCGCCGGCCGATAGGGCTGCGTTGATCGACGCGGTTCTCGCAATCGTCGATGCAACTTGCACCTGGCCATCCGATGGCGAACTCGACATCAACCCGATCACGGTGCTCACCGAAGGCGCTTGGGTGCTCGATGCCATGTTCCATGTACCCGAACTAGACGTATCCCTAGAAAATGATTCCCCGATGAGAGGTCACTGACCATGGACGTAGGCCGACTCGTATCCCGTTCGATGCTGCGCTACCGCGATCGCATCGCACTCGAAGGCCCTGAGGGCGTGAGCACCTTCGGCCAGACAGGTGCGCGCGTGATGCAACTGGCGCGCGCGCTGCGTGCACTCGGTCTTGAAACCGGTGACCGGGTGCTCGACCTTCAGTCGAATCAGAACACCTACATCGAAACCGATTTTGCGATCAGCACGGCCGGACTATGCCGTGTGGCACTGAACTACCGGTTGCACCCCACGGACTGGGTGCGGATCGCGAGTGATTGCACCCCGAAGGCGCTCATCCTTGACGCGAAGTTCTGGGATGACAGCGCCGACGTTCGCGCGATGGTCGAGCACATCATCATCATCAATGGCGATGCAGACGGCGCTATTCCTTACGAGGCATTCCTAGCCCCGCAATCGGATGAGCCGCTGCTGCTCAGCATCGACCCCGACGCGCTGGTCTCACTGAATTACTCCAGTGGCACCACGGGTAAGCCCAAGGGCGCCCAGCGCACGCACCGTAACCGCATGGCGAGCTTGCACAACATGATCACGGATTTCTTCGGGGGATTGCCCGATGAAACCCGCACCTACCTGCACGCTGGCCCGGTCACCCATACCAGCGGGCTCTTTGTGCTGCCGTTCTTTACTTTTGGCGGCAAGCAGATCGTGCATGCGAAATACGATCCTGAAGCACTCGTTGATGCGGTGGAAAACCAGGGCGTGACCGATACGGCACTGGTCCCCACGATGGTGGCTCGACTCCTTGCGATGCCGGATATTTCCCGTGAGCGCATGGCGGGCTTGCGCCGGCTTGGGTATGCAGGGGCACCGATGCCGCCGGATCAGATCCGTCAGTGCTTTGACCGCATCACCCCGCACATGGCTCAGTACTACGGACTCGTCGAAGCGATTCCGCCTGTAACCGTATTGAGTCCAGAAGATCACCGCCGCGGGATTGACGGCGAACCCGAGCTCCTCACCAGCGCGGGGATTTCGTGCAACCAGGTGGAGATCCGGATCGTCGACGAAGATGGCGTGGATGTGCCGACCGGTGAGATCGGAGAGGTCATCACCCGTGGTGATCACGTAATGGGCGGCTACTACGGCCAAGCTGCTGCTGATCCCACCGTGACCAAGGCGGTGCGCGATGGCTGGCTCTACACCGGTGATCTTGGTCGGCAGGACATCAACGAGCGACTCTTCTTGGTCGACCGTAAGGGCGACATGATCATCTCCGGCGGGTACAACATCTACCCACGTGAAATTGAAGACGTGATCGCAGAGGTGCCAGGCGTGCATGAGGTGGCTGTGGTGGGGATCGAGGACCCCGAGTGGGGCCAACACGTCACCGCGCTGTTCACCGTGCAAGCTGGCGCCACCGTCACCACAGAACAAGTAATCGAGCACTGCAAGTCCCGGATGGCTTCCTACAAGAAGCCCAAGGATGTGCGCATCGTCACCGAGTTCCCACTGAACTCGACCGGCAAG